>JAICUM010000247.1 GCA_025935855.1 Pirellulales bacterium
CACTGGCCGCAGGACTCGTGCGACATGAACCGGCAGCAATTGTAGAGCACATCCACCATGCTCGTCTGGTCGTCGATTACCACAACCGCCGCGGTGCCGAGGCCGAGGCACCCCGCCTTTCCTGGACCGTTGAAATCCAGCGGCGTGTTCAGTTCGTCGGCCGAGAGGAAGCCCATGCTGATGCCGCCGGGAACCACGGCCTTCACCTTGCGGCCCTTCCATACGCCGCCGCCGTGCTCTTCGATCAGCTCGCGGGTCGAAACGCCTAACGGGAGCTCGACGCACCCCGGCTTGTTCACGTGGCCGCTGATGCAGTACAGCTTCGGCCCAAAGCTGCCGAGGTCGCGCGGATTGTTCGGATCCGGCGGCACGCCGATCGATTTGAACCACTCGACGCCGCGGTTGAGGATGTGCGTGACGCAGCAGAGCGTTTCGACGTTGTTGACGATCGTGGGCTTGCGGAACAGGCCCTCGATGGCCGGAAACGGCGGCTTGATCCGCGGCCAGGCCCGCTTGCCTTCGAGGCTTTCAATCAGGCCCGTCTCTTCGCCACAGATGTACGCGGCGGCGCCACGGTGCAGAACGATGTCGAGATTGAAGCCGCTGCCGAGAATATTCTTCCCCAACAGGCCGGCGGTGTAGCATTCCTTGATCGCCGCATCGAGCACGCGGTAACTGCGGCCGTACTCGTAGCGGATGTAGAGGTACGCGGTGTTCGACTTGATCGCATGGCAGGCGATCGCGATGCCTTCGATGAGCTGGTGCGGATCCTCCTCCATGAGGATGCGATTGTTGAACGTGCCAGGCTCGCTCTCATCGGCATTCACGCAGAGGTAGATCGGCCCGGGATGGTCCTTTGGCAGGAACGTCCACTTAAGCCCCGCGGGGAAGCCGGCCCCGCCTCGGCCACGAAGCACCGAGTCCTTGACCATCGCGGTCACATCCGCCGGCGCCATCTTCAGCGCCTTCGCCAGCGCAGCGTAACCGCCGTCGGCTCGATATCCGTCGAGCGACTGGCTGTTCTCTTTAGCAATGCGGGCAAACAGGACGGGTTCGAACTTCGGCATCTTAACTACAAGGATTGAAGACGGGCTTCACAGAAGGGCAGAAAGTTCGCAAAGGAATACAGGATTATTTTGCCGCGAATCTCGCGAATTTGTGCGAATCAAATTCACTAATCTGCTACGCCCGAATTCGCGTCGATTCGCGAGATTCGCGGCAAAAAACTCACCTCTTTCCTTTACTTGCTTTATCCTTTGCGACCTTTGTGTAAATCTCTTCTGCGTTATCCGAATTACTTTTCGATCAAATCAGTAACCGATTCGGGCGTCATGTTCGTGTGGCACTCGTCGTTCACCAGGATGCAGGGGGCGCCTTCGCAGGCGCCGAGGCATTCGGCGTATTCGAGCGACACGCGGCCGTCGGCGGTGGTTTGGCCGGCGTGGATGTTCCACTTGTGCGCCAGTTCGGCGTACAGCTCCTCGCCGCCGCGGAGCATGCAGGAGATGCTCCGGCAGACCCACACGCGACGTTTGCCCAGTGGCTGATCTTCCTCGCGGAAGAACTGGTAGAACGACATCGTGTCGTGAATTTCCGCCGGGTGGATTTCCAACAGTTCGGCGATTTCCTCGATCGCGGCGACCGGCACGGAGCGCAGCTCGTCGTGGACGATGTGCAGCGCCGGCAGCGTCACGGCGCGCTTGTCCGGATACTTCGGGAACTCGGCCCGAATGCGCTCGCGGATTTGTTCGCTTAACAGAGGCATCGGCTACCGGTCCAGCTCCGCGGCGATGATGTTCAAGCTGCCCAGCACCGCCACGACGTCGCTCAGCGAGTGGCCACGGATCAGGTGCGGGAAAATGGCGAAGTGAATGTACGACGGCGGCCGGGTGCGGGCGCGATACGACCGCACCGTGCCGTCGCCGACGATGTAAAAGCCAAGCTCGCCGTTTGGGGATTCCGTGGCGCCATACACCTCGTCCAGTGGCACGGGGAAGCCGCGGTTGGGCATCAGCACTTCGAAATGCTGAATCAGGCCCTCGATGCTGCGATACACGGCGGGCTTGGCCGGCAAGGTGATGTCGGTCACCGCGTCGATATTGATCGGCCCGGCAGGGATGTTCTCGATCGCCTGCTCGATGATCTTGATGCTTTCGAGCATCTCCTGCATCCGAACGACGTACCGCGAATAGCAGTCGCCCCCACGGGCGCAGACGATCTTGAAATCGAAATCCTTGTACGCCAGATACGGCTCGTCCTTTCGCAAATCGCGGACGATGCCGCTCGCCCGGGCCAAGGGACCCGTGACGCTCATGTTGTTGGCGTCCTCAGGGGTCAGGACGCCGATGCCCTTGGTGCGGTCGATGAAAATGCGGTTCCGCGTGAGCAGGCGGTGCAACTCGGCATGCACAGGCTTGAACTCGCGGACGAATTTGCGGACTTTCTCGACCCAGTCGTTGTTCACGTCGAACAACACGCCGCCGACGCGGGTGTAGCTGGAGTGGAACCGCTGGCCGGAGGCGTACTCCGAAATGTCGTAAATCTTTTCGCGCTGCTGGAAGGCGTACAGAAACGCGGTGAAGGCGCCGAGGTCGAGGGCCACGGCGCCGACGTTCAGCAGGTGGTCGTGCAGCCGCATTAGCTCGCCGAAGATGGTGCGAACGTACTTGCACCGCGGCGTGATCTCGATGCCCAGCAGCTTTTCGACCGTGTGATGCCAGGACAACTCATTGGCGATCGGCGAGATGTAGTTCATCCGATCGACGATCGTCACGTACTGGTTGAAGTCGAGGTGCTCGCCCAGCTTCTCGAAGCCGCTGTGCAAGTAGCCGATGTGCGGCACGGCGCCGACGACTTTCTCGCCGTCGAGCGTGAGGACTAACCGCAGCGTGGTGTGGGTGGCCGGATGCTGCGGGCCGAAGTTGAGCGTCCACAGATACTCTTGATCTGCGGCGATCGGATCGGAGACTTCGGAAAGTTCAAGCGGCATGGAATTGGGTCGGTGCGCGTGCGACTAACTTTCGGCGCGTGTGAGGACGGGGAAATTGTGCCGCTCGCCAAAGCCCTTTAGCGGATAGTCTTTTCGCAGGGGAAACGTGGTGAATTCCTCGGGCATGAGGATTCGCCGCAGGTCCGGGTGGCCGATGAAGTCGATGCCGAACATGTCGTACACTTCACGTTCCATCCAGTCGGCGCCTTTCCAGAGCGGCACGACGCTCGGCAGCGCCGCATCCGGCAGGTTGACCGGCACTTTCACGATCAGCCGCTCCTTGGTCGTCATGTTGAGCAGCAGGTAGATCACGTGGAAGCGGTCGGTGGCGTCGGGATACTCGAGGTAATCGACGGCCGTGATGTCCACGAGCATGTCGAAGCCGCGCTGCTCCTTCAGCCACGTGAGAACGTCCAGCGCCTTTTCCGGCGGCACATGCACGCGATGGTTGTCGCGAAACGACGACTCGGTCAGCTCGTTTCCGAACTGAGTGCGGAGATCGGCGACTGTCGTATTTGCTTCAACCATTGAGTCGCTCAAAAGCGAATTAGTTCAGCTTGGGCGGGTCGTAAATCGTGAGACCTTCTACGGGGACCATTTCTCGCATACGGCGGAGCTCGTCCACGTCGAACGGCTGCGGGCCCATATGCGTGGTGCGGGTCTCGAACTCTTTGCCGGTGAGCGTGCCGGTGCGTTTGATTTTTTCCTGCATGTCGATCACGGCGGCGATGAGCTGCTCGGGCCGTGGCGGGCAGCCGGGGACATACATATCGACCGGGATGAAGCGATCGACGCCTTGCACCACCGCGTACGTATCGAACACGCCGCCGGTGCAGGCGCAGGCGCCCATCGAGATGCACCACTTCGGCTCGGGCATTTGCTGCCAGATGCGCTGCAGCACTGGGAGCATTTTCATCACCACGCGGCCGGCGACGATCAACAGGTCGCACTGCCGGGGACTGAATCGCATCACCTCGGCGCCGAAACGGGCGATGTCGTGCCGCGACGAGGCGGTGGCCATCAACTCAATGCCGCAGCACGCCGTGGCGAACGGCATGGGCCACAGGCTGTTCGAGCGGGCCCAGTTGGCGGCCGCGTCGAGCCGAGTGAGGAACACGTTTTCGGGCATTCCTACCGCCACTTGAACACTCCCTTGCGCCACGCATAAACGTAAGCGATGACGAGCGTGGCCGTGAACGCCAGCATGATGCCGAAGACGGCGCCCCGCAGCTCCACGGGAATGCCACCCGACGCCTGCGGATCGTCCACGAACGCGCTGACGGCCCAGGGGTAGAGAAACAACAGCTCCACGTCGAACACTAAATACAGAATCGCCACCAGGCAGAACCGCACATTGAACGGCTGCCGGGCATCGCCCACGGGGTCCATGCCGGACTCGTAGGGCATTTGCTTGACGGGGGTGCGCTTTTTCGGGCCGATTAGATGCGTCAGGATCAGGTTCGCGGCGACGAACACGACCAGGATGACGGCATAGACAATGAGCGGCGGAAAATCGAACATGGCGGGGCGCAAGCGCGGTGCGGGCGGCCGGCGGGAACACTCCTTCGTTAGGCCAGCCCGGAGGTGGAACCGCCATTGTAGGCGGAACTTGCGGAAGGCTACAAGGTGCGCTTTTGCTCGTTTGATCGAGCGCTTTTTAGCTGGCCGAGGAGCGACTGCTTGGCGCATCGCTGGACGGTAGCGGCTTGATCCGCACGTTGCGGAAGACTACGGGGTCGTTGTGGCCGCAGAAGCCGAAATGACCGGACTTTCGCGCGGCGCCCGGATGTTCCTGGCCGTCGAGCGGATGCTGCCGAGCTTTGGCCACGTCGGCGTCGTTTACGGTGAAGCCATTGACGCGAACCACAATGTGCTCGCCGTCCACAATCGTTTCCTGGTAATTCCACTCGCCGACAGGGCGCAAATAACCGCGTTGGGCGGGGACCAAGCCGTATACGCTGCCGGAAACCTGATAGTCGTGCAGGTCTGGGTAGTGCTCGGGCGAATCGTCGAGCACCTGGATTTCCATGCCGTTGTAGGCGGAATTGTCCTCCGGCTTGGGGGCGCGAATGGCGAGGCCGTTGTTACCGCCGGGCGGCAGCTTGAATTCGAGACGGACGACAAAATTGTCGTACTCGTCCTTGGTCAGCAGGTTGCCGTGGGCGCCTGGCTTCACATGGAGCTCGCCGTTGACGAGTTCGTAATCTTTCACTGGGCCCATCCAGCCGCTGAGGTCGCTGTCCGCCAAGAGCGGCGTGAAACCTTTGTCGCCGCCGTCCATTTGGCTTAACGCCTTGTTGGCTTCCTCGGGGCCGATTTCGCGAACGAAGACGTTGCGGAAGCGGGTTTCGCTGCCGTGCGTTTGGAGCTCGATCGGGCCGGTCTTGGGGAGGGGCTTCTTGCGGTCGTAGTAGTTTTCCATGACGACGTTATCGACGACTTTTTTGTCGTTCAGAATGACGGTCACACGCTCGCCGATGAGGCGGATGTACATACGGTTCCACTCGCCGATCGGCTTGTCGGCCAGCACCTTGGGCCATTTCTCGTGTTTGTCGTTGTTCCAGAGGGCGCCGGAGCCTTTGTCGGAGCCGTGTTTGTGGGCTTCTTCATTAGTGGGATCCCAGATTTGCACTTGGGGGCAGCCGCGGAGGTAGATGCCGCTGTCGCCTTTGGCGCTGAGATTCCAATCGACCCACATTTCAAAATCGCCGTAGTCCTTCTTGGTGGCGAGGTAGGGCTCGTGGCCGTCGCTGACGAGCTCGCCATTTTCGACTTTCCAGTGCTTCGGCAGCTCGGCATTCCACTTTTCTTGCTGCTCTTTGGTGATCTTCGCGGGATCGACCGTGGAGCCGCCTTTCCAGCCTTTGAGATCTTTGCCATCGAACAGGGCGGTGAAGCCCTTGGGCGGCTGGTTATTCTCTTCGGCGAACGCGGCTGAAGTGAAAACGGCGATGCCGAGCGCGATGGTTGCGGCGAATCGGTGCATGGCTGGAGTCTCCTGCCTGGGCGAGGTGTTGATGCGTGACACTATAATCCGCGGCGGCTGCGGTTTGCCATCCAGTCTAAAACGTCAGTTTCAGCAGTACGCCTTGGCCAGGGGCGAGCCAGCAGTCTTCGCCGACGTAGGAGCCGAGCGAGCCGTTGTAGGACGAAAGGTGCTCGATCTTCGACGGCTGCTTGCGATACTGCGGGCCGCAAACGATCGAGCCGTTGAAGTCCGTGTTCACGATCAGCACGTAGCGCGAGCCGTCTTCGTGGGTGAAGTCGCCGACGACGACGTGGCCGCCGATGTTCTTGACTAGGCTGTCGTCGTCCGGGCCTTTGCAGCCCTTGGGGACTTCGCCGAAGTGGTACACGCGATCGGACTTGAGCTTGAGCAGCGTCGGCGCGAGCTGGGCGACTTGCAGATTGATCTGCCGCATGGCTTCCCAGGCCGGGGTCTTGTGGCCGAAATGGTCGATGGGCGCCTGGCGGAAGTTGCCGGTGGGGGCTGAGAAGTATTTGAAGTAGGCGATGCCGCGAGCGCCGTAGGCGAGGCTGGTGTAGACCTGCCAGCGAAGGTCCGTGGCGCTGGTCTCACGGAAGTTCAGGCAGGCGGTGCTTTGAATGATGTTCCAGAACGGTAGGCTGTGCTTGACCGCGACGCGGCGCATTTGTTCCAGGTTGTCGAAGTAACGGTCGCCGTGGCCGCCGCCTTCGTAGAGCGTGTAGTGGTCGTAGCTGAGGATCGGCGGCTTGCAGGTTTCGATGAACTTTTCGAGGTACTCTTCGTAGCCGTTTGTGCCGAGCTGCCAGTTCTCGGCATAGTTCGGGAAGAGATTGATGTACGGCCAGACGTCGGGGTGGTGCTCCTTCACGACGTTCGCCACGGTGGCAAGGCCGGGGACGAAGCTGGCGGAGGGTTCGTCGCGGAGGTAATAGCCGTACACGGCCGGGTGAGATTTGACTTGCTCGACGAGCTCGGTCACCTGCTTCTTGGCCTTCTCGGCGTCCACGTTGGTCCAGTCGTAGCCGCCGACGCGCGGATCGCTGACGATGCCTTTGAGGCCGGCGGCCTGGCAGTTGTCGAGCGCGGCAGGCGGGACGAAGCCGGCGACGGTGAGGCCGCA
>JAICUM010000077.1 GCA_025935855.1 Pirellulales bacterium
CTCTTTGACATTTCGACCCAAGGTTTTTGCGTACGGTTGAGCGCCAGCGCCGCCTCGCGCTACCGCTGCATGCTCGATGGTTCGCAAGCGCGAATGCAGTTGAGGTTTCAACCGAGGGTTTTGGCTTTTTGGACTTTTTTCAGAAAGTCCAAAATTCAAAACCCTTTCGACGGCCCAGCGATCCGAAAGCGCCTGGTTTCGCCGAGCGTCTTCGTCAAGAGCCGCCACGCGGCCACCCAATTTTGAGCACCAAAATGTGGGACCCCTACGCCACGCTCACCTTCCAAAATCCAAAACGCCAGCAACACTTCGCAATCCGAAATTCCATTCCCTCCAGCCTACGGTCTACAGCCTCCAGCCTGCGCCTTTCTGTCTTTCTGTCACCAAAAATGCGTTTCGCGACAAAATTCACCCCTCCCGACGCAAAGTTGCAAGCAGCCATGGAGCAGCTATCGGCCGAACCGGCGGCGGGTGAACATTGTCCACCCTTTCGTCAGCCGGCCGCTGGTTCCTTACACGGACGCGCCTACAATGGCTTACCATCCCGCCGGAACTTCCCGCCTCACGGCCACGCCAGTGCCCACCCCCGCCGTCTCCCTCCCCACGCACGATCGCCGCACCGAGCGCATCGTGCTCTTGATCCTCTCCGCCGTGCAGTTCACGAGCATCGTGGACTTCATGGTCGTCATGCCGCTGGGGCCGCAGCTCATGCGGACCCTCGACATCGGCCCCGATCGCTTCGGCCTGATCGTCGCCTCGTATACGTTCGCCGCCGGCGCCGCCGGCCTGGTGGCCTCGGCGATCGTCGATCGATTTTCCCGCCGCGGCGCCTTCATGACCCTGTACGCCGGCGTCCTGCTGGGCACGCTCTGCTGTGCGTTCGCGCCGACCTACCACACGCTGCTGGCGGCCCGCGTGGTGACCGGCGCCTTCGGCGGCATCCTCGGCGGCATGGCGATGGCCATTATCGGCGACGTCTTTCCCGAAGAACGACGCGGCCGTGCCACCGGCTCGCTCATGTCGGCCTTCGCGCTGGCCTCCGTTGTGGGCGTACCCATTGGCATTTTTCTTGGGACGCACTATGGCTGGCATATTCCGTTCGTCGCGCTGGCCGTGCTCGGCCTGCCGGTGCTCTTCCTGGCACCGTTCGCGTTGCCGCCGCTGCGCGGTCACGTCAACGGAGTGTACGCCCACCCGCTGCGTTCGGTCGTCGAAACCTTCAGCGTGCCGAACCATCTGAATGCCTTCGCGTTGATCATGGTGCTGATGATCGGCAGCTTCGCCGTCTTTCCGTACCTAAGCGCGTACCTGGTCGCCAACGTCGGCATGACCGAGGACCAACTGCCGATCGTCTACATCGTCGGCGGCGCCTTGACCCTCTTCACGGCGCCGTGGATCGGCAGGCTCGCCGATCGCCACGGCAAGCTGACGGTGTACCGCTGGATCGCGCCCCTCTCGGCCTTGTGCTTCGTGCTGATCACGCAACTTCCCGCGGCGCAATTGGCATTTGCCGTGGCGGTGTTCGGCGCCCTGATGGTCGTGAACTCCGGCCGCATGATCGCCGCGATGGCGATGGTCACCAGCAGCGTCGAGCCACAACGCCGCGGCGGCTTCTTGAGCGCGAATTCCTCGATGCAGCACGTCTCGTCAGGCTTCGGCGCCTACCTGGGCGGCTTGATCATCGAGCAGGCGGCGGGCGGCCGACTGACTCACTTCGGCACGGTCGGCTGGCTGGCCGCCGTCGCCACGCTGCTCAGCCTCTGGCTGGCCGGCCGCATTCGCATGGCCGAAGAGGTGGGGGCCGACAATCCGGAGATGAGCCTCGCCGCCGCAGCCGAAGCCACGTTCGACGTCGGCGAACCGATGGTCCACTAATCACGCGACTGCTTGGGATGCCGCCGTCTCGCTCACGCGATTTTCTGAAGTGCCTCGCGAATCGGCTCGGCCTCTTCCGGCCGCACCAATCGCGCGAGTTCGGCCCCGTCCTTCAGGAAGACCAGCGTCGGCCACAGCTTCACGCGATACGATCGCCCCAGCGGCCGCCCCGGGCCGTCCTCGACCTTCAAATGCTCGACGGCCGGAAACTCGCCGAGCGCTTCAGCCACGGCCGGCGCCGCCGCCTGGCAATGCCCACACCAACTAACGCCGAATTCCAGCAGCACCGCCCCCGGCAGTTGATCGACTTCCTCACGGCTCGGCCCAGGCGACAGGTAGGTGTTGCTCATCGATCGGCACTCGCGTTCGGAGATGGGCGGAACCGTATTCTACAATCGCAAGCGTCAAGGTGCATTCATCATGCCAATCACCGAGGGGCCGCCGCGCGGCGCTTCTTGCGTTCCGCCAAGAGCTCGTGCCGCACAGCGAGCGTCATGGCTCCGGCCGCTAGCGCGGCGCCAGTCACTTTCGCCGCACGGCCGGCCGCCTCCTGTTCCCGCTGCGACATCGCCGCGTCGATTTCCTCCACACCGGGTTTCGACGGCGGGTTAATCGGCGCCGCCGGCGCGGGAGCCGGCGCCTCGTCGCTTCCGAAGTCCATCGCCCGATAGGCGCCGATCATGGCCTCGAGCACGGGCCGATTGCTTGCCAGGCATCCCGCCGCGAGCCGAATCTCCGCGTCCCCGTCGGGCCGCAAGAGGATCATCCCCGCCGCGGCGTCCTCAGTCGTTTGAGCGTCTTGTTGTTCTTGAACCGCCGCCTGTAAGCTCAGCTTGTCGCGCTGCGTTTTGCCCGCCACCCGGCGCCCATGCTCGCCGGCGCCGTCCCGCATGCGGGATAACTCGCTGAGCGCCGCGTCAATCGCCGCGCGGCGCGCTCCAGCCAGCGACGAACCGTCGTCCGACGCCTTAGCATCGCCTGATGCGTTCAACTCGACGAAGCCGCCGGCGTCGTCGTCGTGATTGGCGTCATCTTGTGCATGAACTTTGATCGACTCACTGGCGGACCGCACCCGCACGTCGGCGTTGTCTCGCGACGCCACGCGCTGAGCCGTTGCCGTAACAAGCCGCTCGGAAGGCTCCGCGCCGGCCGAAGCCCGGCCGGCTGCATTGTGCACAGTCGAGCGGTTCGCATCGAGCTGCGCCTTGGCGTCCACCAGATTGGCGGTCGTCGCTGGCACAATGGACGGCGGCAGATACGAGCCCGATGTCGTGTGCATATACACAGGCGACATTTGTGACGGACCTCCGGACGCGGTAACGCTGTACGCTGGGCCGCCAGCGAGCAGCTTCTCGGGATAGGTAGTCGGCTTCGGCATAGCGGTCATCGCCGCTGACGCGACAGGCGCCGTCGAGGACGACGTATGTGATTCAAAGACGACCCAGCTTGTGGAGTACACCTCGATCGACGGCTCTCGCTCCGGCAAGCGAGAATTCACTGCCGAGCCACTTTCAATTTCGATCCAAGTGAATTCCTCGCGGCGCCACGCCTCGTACGACGCCGAGTCGATAAACGCCTCTTGGCGATGGTCGCCCGCCGGATCGCCTTGCACCTCCAGAACCACGCTGCGTTCCGGGCCATAGCTGCCGAAGTCGGCGGACAGCAAGGTTCGCGATTCCAACGCCTCAAGCGTCAAACGCGTCGGCTGCGAACGGCCGGCGGCCCTGCGCTTGGCTGAATGCCTCATGGCTAGATCCCTCTAGTTGCGTAGCTCTTGAATAGGAGCGGAAGCAGCGCCGTCGCGCAGTTGTTGAAACTCGCCTTGGCCGGCAAGCGACGCGAGTGTTCGACTCTCAAGCCGCTGACGGGGCAGCCCGGCGCTGACCGCGGTTTGAAGCGCGGCGACCGCCGAATCCACGAACTGCCGTTCAAGCGCGGTTCCGGCGCCGCCGGCCGCCGCGACGTGCGAGCTGAGCCACGTGTACTGCACCGCCACTGAATACAAGCGTTCCGGATCGCGCGGCGCCAGCGTCCGCCGCTGCTCAACGATTTTGTGAGCTTTCTCGAACTGCCGCCGCTCGCCGAGGTTGGTCGCATAATTCAAGTAGTGTTTCGCGAGCAACTCGCGAATGGCCGCATTGTTCGGCGCCGCCTTGAGCGCCAACCGCTGGAACTTGATGGCCCGGCGATAATAAGGGTCCGCGTCAGCCGAACGGTGCAGCTTGTCGAGCAGCGTCGCCAGGTTGTTGTCCATGCCGCCTAAGTCGCTAAGGGCGTGCGGCTCACCCGCGGCCAGGGCGACGACGCGCTGCCCCCAATCGACCGCCTTGCGAAACGATGCTTCAGCCTCCGCTAACTTACCCAAGCTCGACAGAGCCATGCCAAGATTGTTGTGGCTCACCGCGGCGTCACGCAGAAATTCGGCCGAAGCTTGCGGCGTTGCGGCTAGCCGGTCCTGGTAAGCGATCGCCTCGTCGTAGCATCGCAGCGCTTCGTCCCAACGGCCATGGCGCGAGAGTAGATAGCCGAGATTGTTGTACGTGCGGGCCAGCTCACTCTGCAGCCCTTCGTTGAGCTGATTGCCCGCCAGCAATTCCCACTGCAATTCAATCGCCTGCTGATACGACGCCGACGCCGACGTGACGTCGCCGTCTGCCTGGGCCGCCGCGAGATTGTTGTAGGCGGATGCCAAGGTGCGGCCCAGTTGCTTGTCGCCCGTTCCGGCGGCGAGCAATTGGCGTTGGATGGCAATGGCGGCCTTCAACTTCTCTACGCCGTTCGAATTGTCGCCGGCATGGGAGAGCACCAGGCCAAAGTTCGAGTACGTCGTCGCAAGATCGGCCGATAGCTGGTGAGATTCAGGATCAGCCGCCAGCAGCTCCGTCTGCCGTTGTTCGACCTGCCGCAAAAGGGCGAGCGCTTCGGCGTTTCGCCCCAGCTCCGAAAGCGCCAAGCCGATGTTATTCTGGCACAGCGCCAAATCACGGGCATACGCTACGTCGCCGGGGTGCGCATTCACGAGCCGCTCGACCAGGCGTTCGGCGTCCTGATGGAACCGAAGAGCCTGCTGCTGGTTCCCGACCTTCGTGCTCAGGCTCGCAATCTTGTTGTAAGTGACGGCCAGCTCGCGCGCGAGCGCCGGGTCGTGCTCCGCCCGCTCGGCGTACCGGCGATAGAAGTGAATGCTTTGTTCGTAAAGCTGCCGGCGAATGCCCTCGGCGCCGGGGATATCGGCGAGCCGCTCGCCCAGTTGCGCGTTGCGGTCGATCTGATCGGTCGCCTGGCGAAACGCTTCCGCCATCGCCATTGCGGTTCTGGTCCGCTGCCGGGCCAGCATCAACGAACCGACGACCACGCCCACAGCCGCCAGAAGCAACACGCCGGCCGTCGCGCGCACCGCGCTGTGATGCCGACGGGCCCACTTCCAGAACTTATTCAGCGTGCTCGGCGGGCAGGCGGCAATCGGCTTTCCATCGAGAAATCGCTGTAAATCCTCGGCCAACTGCTCGGCGCTTTCGTAGCGTTCCTGCGGCAACTCAGCCATCGACTTCAGGACGATGGTCTCGAAGTCAGCGGGAAGGTGCCGATTCCAGTGACGCAGCGGCTTGGAGCTCGTTCGCATCCGCTGGTAGAAAAGTTGAACGTCGCTGGCGTTTTCGGCCGGATGGACGAAGGTGGCCAGCTCGTAAAGCGTCACGCCGAGCGAATAAACGTCGGTGCGATGATCGACGAGCGGTCCCCGACCCACGGCCTGCTCGGGACTCATGTAGCGCATCGTGCCAATGACGTCGCCGCTTTGCGTCAGACCCGAACCTTCCCGGCAGCGAGCCAGGCCGAAGTCGGTAATCCACAGTTTGCCCGCCGCGTCGACGAGCAGGTTCGACGGCTTGACGTCGCGATGAATGACGCCGAACTCGTGGGCCGCATGCAGCGCCGAGGCGGCTTGAATGCCTAACCGCGTGACGGCAAGAATGTGCCGCCGCGTTTCTTCGGCCGTCGGCGCGGCATGTTGCGGTTCTTGCGTGTTGGCGAGCTCGTCGTCCGTCGCAGGCGCCAGAATCTGGCGGCCGCAAATGGTCTCTTGATTGAGCGAAATGGTCGTCGCCGCCGCGGGAAGCTGCTGTTCCGTCGAGCGTCGAAGCACCATTGCCGCGAGCGACTGGCCCTCAATGAGCTGCATCGCGTAGTAATGAACGCCGTCTTCCTCGCCGATGGCGAATACCGGCACGATGTGCGGGTGATGCACCTGCGCCGCGGCCTGCGCCTCGTGTTGGAAGCGCGCAATTTGCTTCGGATCGTGCCCCACTGATAGCGGCAGGACCTTTAGAGCCACGCGGCGGTTGAGCGATGTTTGCATCGCTTCATACACGACCCCCATTCCGCCCCGGCCGATTTCGCGAATCAGCTGAAACTCGCCGATGGTTTGCCCCGCGCGTCGACCCACGATCAAGCTCGTGCCAACGGCTGGCGGCATCGCCGCGACGGCACGGAATAAGTCGAGGCCGCTTAGACAGACTCGCAAATACTCGGCGTCATCGGGATAGCTCGATAAAAGTGCATCAGGCGTGATCGGCCGGCCATGCTCCAATGCCTGCAGGTACTCATCCAGAATGCACGCCAGGCGTTCTTGCTGCTCCGGCGACAACGCTTCCAGCGATGAGGTCACACCTCGCGTTTCAGCTGTCATGCGAAGCCTCCTCGGCGTAAATGGCCCGCAGTTTCTCAATCGCGCGCAGCCAGAGCATCCGCGAGGCGCTCACTGAACGCTCCATGCGCTGGGCGACGACTTCAAACGGCAGCCCCTGCAGATTGCGAAGCATCAGCACCTCGCGGTAATCAGGCGGCAGCGCGGCGAGCCGATCGGCCAACAGCACGGCTTCCTCGCGCTGCTGGGCCGCGGCGCTGGGCGTGCGGCTCTCCGCCGGGAGGAGCGCCGCCAGTTGAACCGTGGACTTCTCCAGCGCGCGGCCGAGCCGTTCGATCGAGACTTCGCGGCGCACGTCGCGACGAGCCGCAAGCAGGTGCTGCTCGACGAATTTCGCCAAATTGTTCACGAGAATCTGACGCAGCCAGGCAATAAGCTCCGGCTCGGTCGTGCCACGGAACTGGCCGAAGTTCGCATGAGCGCGCAACATCGTCTCCTGCACCACGTCCGACGGGCTGAGCCGCGGCTGAAGCCGCTTTTCAACTTGCGTCGCCGCGAGGACAAGCAGATAGTTGCGATAGAGTTGCAGCAGCACGCCAATGCTACTGGCGCTGCCATGCCGCGCGCGCTCGATTAGCCGGGGCACCCTCGATGGCCCGCTGGCGGCAGCATAAGCGCCGGCCGGCCTCTCAGTTCCGTGTGAAGGCATCTCCGGTCGTCCCAAGCCATGAATCCACGCCGTTCGGCCACCACAGTCCGCCGAATGGCAATCCCCTTCTCCTCTAAGACCGAACGCGGCCGAATTTGCAACGCTAGCACCGCCCGGATTCAGCCACCGGCGGCTTCGGAAGGCTCGCCTGCCGGCAGCTCCCGCGATGTTCCGACCACGTTTGCGAAGAAACGTCTCGTGCGAGTTCCGACTGGACTGACCAATTCAACACCTGAGTACGGCCAAACGCGCCGCGGGTTCTGGGATTTTATCGCAGCGTAGCAAGCGAGTCGCGGATTTGGCGGCCGACGGTTTCCATTTCCACAAGCCGGGCGCCCGCGTTGCGCTGCCGGCGGCGGACCGGTCCCTTGCCTTAGGGACGAAGCCGATCGGGCAAGCGGCAGGGGTTTGTCGCCCCTGGGTCACGCGGCGTAAGGGATAGAACGCTGCGGATCGCCCGCCGGCTTCGGCCCTTCTTCTTACGGAACAGTCCCGCGACGCTGGGAGCAGGAGTTGAGCCATGCGCTTGTTACGAAAAGCTAATGTCGAATCGTTGGAAAGTCGGCGCCCGCATTCGCTGAGCGCTTCAGTGAACGGGTCGGGTACCGTCGCCAGCTCAACGTTGACGACAACTTCCGGCAACGGCAGCGTGGCAAGCAGTCACGCGACCAGCAGCCGGCCATTTGCCCTGGCAGCTGGCGGCCGCACCGGCGGCTTCTTCGTCCGCGGACGATAATCGATGACGGCTTAAATTCGCAAGCGCTTGGAAGGCGCATCAACGGAGTTAAAACAGCATCTTCACAACCCAGTTCGCAATCATCGCCGCAATTAGAAAGTTTCCGCACCACGCCGGCCAGGCGCGGTCCGGAACGCGGCGATTGAGTTCCCACAGCGAGTACATGCGATAAGGAATTTGCAGCACCACGGCCGCGGCGAGCAGCCAGCCAACGCGGTGTAGCCGCAGCGACTCGCGCCAATTGCCATGCCCGAGGGCCACGAAGCTGCGCGTCAGCCCGCAGCCGGGACACTCGACCCCGAACAGCGCACGGCTGCCGCACAGCGGCGGCAACGACGAAACGGGCAGCCACGAAGCGCCGACGCTGCCGGACGGATTTAGCCTGAGCGTCATCGAGAGCATGATGACCAGCAGCGAGACGGCGAGCATCGTCCAATGCCGGTCGAGCAACTCTCGGCGGCGGCGTTCGAGTCGGTCCGCGTCAGGGCTTTCGACGATCGCCGATGGCGAGGCTGCGTCGTCCGCATCGATGATGGTGGTAACGCTCGCCATGCGACAAGGAAAATTTCTGGAGAGGCGCTGAAACAGCCGTCGCCATCACGAGGCCGAAGGCGCCGCGCCGGTCGTGAAGACGTGCATACATTTCCGGCAACGCACCTTGCGGTTGCCAAACTCGGCCGGCATGCGATAGCTCGCCCCGCAGGCTGGACAAACAATCTGAACGGTAGCCGCACCCTCGGACGCTTCCAGCGCCGCTTTCTGCGCCCCAGAAGAACCAGCGGACGTTGAGTCGGCATTCGTCGCGACAGTCCGCAAAGCAGTGCGAGCGGCCGCCGCCATCGTCGCGTCTTCACCCGCGGCGCCGTTTTCTTCGACGAGCAAGCTCACGCCATCCAGCGGCAGCCGATGCTTGTTCTCCTCAACCCATCGCGCCGCCTCGCCGTTCAGCGGGCTTTTCACGTTGTAACTCTGAAACGCGAGCATCTCGCCAATGCGGGCGACGATCGATTGCAGCGATTCCCCGGCCCCCCAATGGTCGCCGACGCAAATCGCGTGCGGCGCGATGTTCGGATGAAACACCGGCGACAGCATCCGGCACTGCGGCGGCGTGCGTGGATAGTTCAACGGAAGCGCGATTTCCACGATGTGCCGCTGCACCGGCTGCAGATCGCCATGTGCCATCCGCAGGCTCTTGATCTGGTACTCGATCTGATACTTCTCAGGCGGATCGCCTTCGGTCTGAATCAGCCGCAGCCGCGGATGCCGGCGCAGATACTCCGACAGCTTCTCATAGTCTGCCCGCAATCGGCGTAGCCGCACCGTGCTCATGGCGCGTGGCCCTCGCCGTTGGCGGCTTCAACTTTGAATTTTCCCGGTATCAGATCCAGAAGCGTGGGAAAGGCAATCGAAAAGCTCAGCCCCTCGGCCACGCGTTTGTCGCCCGTCATGGTGTTGATGCCGATGAGCCGGCCATCGGCGTCGTACAGGCCGCCGCCGCTGTTGCCCGGGTTGATGGCCGCGGTGGTTTGCAATACGCGGAACTCGTAGTTGTCCTTCGTGCGGTCGCGAATTTGCGAAATGCTGCCGGCCGAGTGCGTCCAGCCCAGCCCGTGCGGATTCCCCACGGCAAACACCTGGTCGCCGATGTGCGGCGTCTTCTTCGCGTCCCACCAGGCTTCGCGCACTTTCTGGGCGGAGCCCAACAACGGCATGCTGACAATCGCGAGATCCACGCCATGCGGCGCCACCCACTCCACGACGCCGGGCGACCGCGTTTGAGCGACCGTCAGCACGTTGAGCGTCGCCATGTTGTTCAGGTCAGCCGGCGCCGCCGCGTCGCCCGGCCCTTCGGAGAACGAGTGATCGACCACATGCCGGTTGGTCACCACATACGCCGAGCCGTCCTGGACTTTCAGGATCACGCCCGAACCGATGCCGCGGCGTCCCAAGCCGAAGTTCGACTCGATCAGCACATTGGCTCGCATGGCGCGCGACAATCGATCCGGCAAATCGTCGAGCGATTTCGGATCGATCCGCAGATCGTCGAGCGACACCATCGCGCCGGCCTCGCCGCCATAATATTGCGCCAGCCCAATCGACCAGCCGATGACATCCACCAGCCCAAGCAGCATGGCCGCGACGGCGAGCGACAGCCCTTTCCGCCGCGACGTATGACCCACCAGCGCCACGCAAGCGACGACAATCGCCACCAGGCCGGTGATCAAGCCGAACAGCGGAATGCCGAGCACCGCAATCACGAGCGCCCAAATCGCGACGCGATTCCACGTGCGCGGCGGCTCCGGCAGCGGTTCATAACTGGTGACCCGCGGCGGCGGCGACCACGGCTCGACGGCTTCCAATTCCGAGCGCGAAATCGTCAGTTTCTCGAGCGACCGCGGCGCTGCGTAGTGCCCCGTGCGAGCACATTCATACGAGCCGCATCCGCCTTGCCGCTCCCAGCAGGCGCGGTGATGCACCGCGCCGCAGTCGGTACACAGCGCCGCGTCCTCTCCCGCGCGCAGCTCGCCGCCGCAGTGCGCGCAGAGCGCTCCCGCCTCACGACTGCCGGCAAACACGATTCTCGGAGCGGACGTTGACATTAAGAAACAGCAGGGCCTAATGTTGCCCAAACGCGAAAAACAACACCATCAGCACCGAGTATAAACAGGACAGCGACAGCGCCGTCCATCCCATGATCTTATACACCGGACCGCATTTGACGAGTTGCGCTCCATGCGTGGGCACGTAAACCACCGCAATCAGGGCCACCAGAGGCGCCGGGCAGCCCAGGAGCGACGCCACAAACAACGCGACCACGCTCTGCCGCACCCCTTTCAGCTCGTCTTCGCGCCTGGCCTGCAGCCGCAGGTCCATCACCGTGAGCGGATCGACCGTGTCGAAGGTCGAACCGCAGTACCGGCATTTCAGCGCGATGGCCTTGATCGTTTCGCCGCAGGCCGGGCATTTTTTCGTGTCGCCCCAGGCCGTCAATGCCGCGGCGGCCGCCTGCTCGCTCTTTTCGACCGCCGGCGCCTGGCTGCAGCCAAACGTCCCGCATCCGCCGATCTCCTTCCAGCACTCTTCGTGATGCACCAGATCGCACCCCGGGCACTTCACCGTGGATTCGCCGGGCTGGATTCCCGACTGGCAAATCGGGCAAACCGCCGCGCCCGTCGCCTCCAAGGCGGCCGATGTCACCGGCGTCGCCTCTTCTTTCGGCAGCGGCGACTTGCAGCGCGGACAACGAAAGGCGCCGGCTGCGGCGCCGGACGGCAACCGCACCTTCGCTCCACAGTCGCAAGTGAGAACCGATGTTGACATGAGGAGCTGAAGTTCCGCGGCGTCGCTGTTTCCTGGGGTGGAGTTCGCCGTTTTACATGTGTTGCAGCGATTGCGCGATGACCGACAGCACGGCAAAGATCACGTTCACGGCGATGGACACCAGAATCATCTTCCCGCCTTTGGGCTTTCCCTGAATCATGTACACGATTCCCACGATGCAGCCGATCGTCGAGCAGAGGATGCACACAAGCCACTCGCCAACCGAAAGCGTCGAGTCCTCATCACTGGCAGCCTTGGACTTTTGTTCCTTCTTCTTCAGCACGGGGTCGAAAATCTCGCCGCAGTACCGGCACTTCACCGCGTCGCGCATGATCATCTCGCCGCACGCCGGGCAAGGCCGCCGATCCCTGGCCGGCCCCGCCGCGCTCCCTTGCGCGGGTCCCGCCGCCAACTCGTCGTCGCTGAACCCGCGGACCGCCGGCTCGGCTTCCAACTCGTATTCGTCATCGTCGGCCGGCAGTGGAGGCGCCAGCGCGGGGATCTCGATGATCCCCCCGCACTTGGGGCACTTGGCCTTCTTCCCGGCATGAGCTTCCGACGTCTTCAGCGTCGTCCCGCAGCCGGAACAGGTCACTTGGATGGCCACGTCATTATCTCCCGTATGGAATGAAGAGAATCAGGAATGAGCCGACTCTTTGAGCGAAAACTCGAGCACCGTTTTGCCCAGCACGATCTGGTCGCCGTCCGACAGCACGTGCCGCGTGACGGGAATACCGTTCACATACGTGCCGTCCGGCGTTTTGCAATCTTCGATTTCAAACCGTCCGCCGCGGTTGATGATCAGCGCGTGCCGCGGCTCGATGGCGTCGTCCTTGAAGAGATACACGTCCGCCTTGGGCGAGCTTCCCAGCACGGTCGTGTCCCGGAACAGTATGAACTGCTTGCCGGCCAGCGGCCCTTTCCGCATGAGCAGCCAGGCGGTTTTCGTCCAGCCTTCGACCAGGCCGACGAACAGACCGACAAAGAGCCCAATGGCGCCGAACCCAACGGCGCGGCTATACGCGGCTTGCCCGTCCGCGGTCACCAGAATCAGGCTAATCGGGTCGAACAACAGCCCGCCGATCAACCCGCCGAGCAAAGCGCCGACGACGCCGTTGATGACGACTTTCTTTTCCTTGAGCGCGATGCCTTGGCCCATGCCAGCGGCAATCGCGATCAACGACCAGGCCGCCGCTCGTCCCATCATCAGGACGAGCAGTGCCATGCCCTTGGGCATTTCGCCCGGCGCCAGTCCTCGGGACATGCCCAGGGAGATGTTG
This sequence comes from Pirellulales bacterium, assembly GCA_025935855.1. Taxonomy (GTDB): domain Bacteria; phylum Planctomycetota; class Planctomycetia; order Pirellulales; family Lacipirellulaceae; genus Lacipirellula. The sequence continues at coordinate 12,567 of JAICUM010000077.1, forward strand.
CTCATGACGCTAAAAATCATGCCGCCCGGTACCGTCGCGATCAAACCGCCGACAAATCCCACGCCGAGGCCGACGGCGCCGCTTTTCACTGCACGCAGCGGGTTGCGGCAGATCAAACCTTCGGCCGCGCCCAGGAAGAGCGCGATCGCGGCGCAAATCCCCGGAAAAATCAGCAGCCGCAAGAGCATCGCGCCTGGCTCAAGCTCGCCGTTGGGCTGGCGGTCGTTTTAAATGATAAACGGCGCGAGGCAAGCCCAACCGACCAGCCCCCCCCACAAAGAGCACAAAGACACGTAGAACCAAATAAC
>JAICUM010000135.1 GCA_025935855.1 Pirellulales bacterium
CAGGGGACAGTGGTCGAGGGTCGATCGCGGAGGCTTCGTCCACGATTCGGCGGACTAGTTGCAGCGTGATGTGGGAGAGGGCGGCGCCTTTGCTGCCGAAGTAGTCCACCAAGTCGTTGAACTCGGCAGGGAAGACTAGCCGGGCGCGGAGGGCGAGGAGCTGGACACCGCTGTGGTCGCAGGCCTCGCGGAGCCTGGCGGCGAGTTGGCAGATTTCTTTGGCGAGGGCGTCGACGGGCAAAAGCTGGTCATCGTCGGCGTGGCAGGGGAGCTCCTGGCGGCGGCCATCTGGGTCGGCGGCCGTCGCGCGGAGGAGCTCCGAGACGCGCTCGATGCAGGACTGCTCGTCGGACTGCATCGCCGTGATCGCGGCGAGGACGCCGAGCTCCAGTTGCCGGACGCCGAAGCCGGCTTTGTAGAGGGCCTTCGAGTCGGCGATGGCGACGCGGCGGGTGGATTGGGCGGGGGAGCGGACGACGCCTTTGCGGAGGAGCTTGTAGAGGTCGGGGATGTTGGAGGTGGGGCGGAGGGTGGCGGTGCGGGAACCTTTCACCGCTGAAGCGGTGGACGCCCTTGCTGGCGCGGCGGGCTCGGTCGGCACTTCGAGGCGCCAGGCGGTGGCGGCGACGGCGAGCGGGCCGAGGTTGGGGCCGTATCCTGCTTCATCGACTCCTACGATGATCGCCATGACGGTGGAGTATAGCGACCGGGCGCGGAAGCGGTCGAGGATGCTGGCAGGGCGTGGTTTGCCGCAGACTGCTGCGCGGTTTGTTTTCTGTCGGCGCGAATTCTGTCGCGAAACGCATTTTTGGCGACAGAATGCCTTTTGTCCGGCGACTTTTGTCGCGAAACGCATTTTTGGTGACAGAATTCATCGCCCGGCGCGGACGCCTGCGGCGAGCAGCGGAGCTAAATGGGAAAGACAGGCGCGCAGCGTTAGGTGTCCGCGCGGCGCGTGAACTAGCCAATGTTGGTCGAGATGTCAAAGAACTACGGTACAGGCGTATATTATCAGATGGCGCGGCTAAAAACTAGATCCAACAGCCGTGATTTCGGGGCGACCTCACTGCTATTCTTTGGGACTGTAGCGATCTGGCGGCGATTCACGGGTCAGCTAGAATAGTTATATGGCGACCGAAATTGCTACTCATATCGAGATGCGTCCGAATCGCGCTGGGCAAACGCGCGCTTGCGTCGCCGGCACGCGCGTGCGTGTGCAAGACATTTCAGCTTTAGCTGAGCTCCAGGGTATGACGCCGGACCAAATCGTCCAGCAAATCCCGCATCTGACCTTGGGTCAGGTGCACGCGGCCTTGTCATATTATTTCGACCACCGCGAAGAAATCATCCGGGAGCTGCGCGAAGACGAAGAGTTCGCGCGGTTGGTGCGGGCGCATCTCGGACCGGGGCCGCTGGAAGCGCGGTTGGGCGGTTTGACGGCGAGCGATGCGGTTTCACCTTGATGAACACGTCGCCGACGCGATTGCTGACGGATTGCGGCGACGCGGCATCGACGTGACGACATCGGCCCAAGTTCGCCTGCTGCAAGCGACGGACGAGCAGCACATCGCATTCGCCGCTCGCGAAGGACGAGTCATCGTCACGCGGGACCGCGACTTCTTGCACGTCGATGAGCTGCCTGCCAATCACGCTGGCATCGTTTATTATCCGCAGGGAAGCCGTTCGATTGGCGAAGTCGTGCGTTATCTGATTTTGATGAACGACTGCTTGCGAGATGAGGAAATGGTCGGCCGAATCGAATTCGCCTGAGGCGAGTGCCATTGTCACGAATTTCCTGTTAATCCATTTCTGGATTTGTTTGGTGCGCTCCATTGCGAGGCGGGCCCGCTTTGGAATTCCCTCGAGAAAACTACTCGGCGCTTTCGGCGTCGGCATGGCTGGGGAGGATTTGGTCAAACTCCTCGGGAACTTTTTTAAGAGCCTGGGCAATCAAACCCTCGCGTTCCTTGTCAACATTCTGGCCATTCTCGATTGCGCGAATCAAGCGGGGTTCGACGGGAGGGTCCAGTTGCTTCTCGGCGCCAAACGGTGGATTACTGGCGATGGCCACGTAGGCAGCAATGGCAGGGGCGAGCAGTTCGGCGGGGCCTTGCGTGATGACATTGGCGAGTTGTTCCAGTACCTTACGATATTCTTCGGCCATGCGATGCTCGACGTTCGCTCTGACGTTCAGATTCCCGCGGCAGGCCGAGAGCGCGCGGATGGCTGCTGTGTGATCGTCGGCGCGTTTCGGATCTGTTAGCACCTTAAGCAGGGCTTCAACAATTTCGGGCCGCGGCATGCTTCTGCTGAGATATTTGCGCGCACGGAGCTGAATGCTGGAATCCGCGTCAAAGAGAAAAGCAAGTTGCTCCGGCGCCTTGTCGAGTCGCCGGAAGCCGAGCCACTCGAGAGCGAGCCATCGAAGCTTAGGATCCTTGAACGCGGCGTGGATGAATTTCTCGACGTCCGGCTCATCCATTGCTTTGTCGTAGGCGACAAGCACTCGGATAGCCTGCAGCGCTGTGCCTAGGCTTTCGTTGCGTGCAATTCTATAGAGAAGTTCGCGAACCTTGGCGTCCGGTTGCTGGATATGCGGGATAAGATTCTGAAGAAGGCTCTTCCAGCGTTCGGAGTTGGCGTCGTCGGACCGATGGAGGCCGTCGAGCAATGCAGGGAGCCAAAGCTGTGGAGGGATGGCCGGGCGAGGACTATCGGCGAAGGCGTTAATCACGGCGGTTCGCAGCTTTGAAGCCTCCTGGCTATCGAAGTCGTAGTGGATCGCCACATCGAGAATGGCTTGGGCGGCTTCACGCGCGCGCCCGGCATCGGCGCGACTGAACGCGGAAAGGGCTTCGATGGCCTGGATTCGGCGATCGGTGCTGAGTTCGTGCTTCCAGAGGTCTCGCCAGTAGGCGAAGGGCTTGCCGTCGTAGAGGTAGGTGGGAGCGGCGTCGGCGGGTGTGTAGGGCGCGATAGCGCCCGGCGCTGGATTGAATTCGGGGGCTGCCGGGTTGTTGGGGACGAGCGACGACGGCGTGGCAGACGGTGGAATTGGCAGCGGTGAGCCGGGAGGTAGCGTCGGGCCTTGGCCGGGGACGGCGGGGGGAGCCAGGTCCGGCGTACCTGCAGTGTGGTGATCAACGAGTCGTAGATCGGAGGTAGGTTGCTGGATGATGTCCACCTTGAACGAGCCGTGCTGTTTGGAGTCGGGATTATCCGAGGCGGTTTCCGCGGTCTTCTTGTAGGCGGCGATGATGGCTTTGAGCAGGGCTTCGTCGAGATCGGGCGAGAAGAGCTGATGGAGCTTGAGCTCCATGATCTCGCCGTCGCCGGGGAATGACGCGTCGAGAAACGGCTGGACGAGCGCTTCGGCGCCAGGACTTTGTTTGAAACCTGCCCAGGCTTTGTCGGTGAGCGAAGCCAGGGCCTGCTTAATCACGGCGGGACTCTTGATGAGCGTCAGCTGATTCGTGTAAAGGGCCTGGAGTTCTTGCGGCGATAGCGGCTCGCCTTGTTTGGCGACCGGTTGGATCTTAAGGAACGCTGTGGTGAGCGCAGGCCCGTTAGACGCTGTGTGCGGCGAGGCGAGGGGTTTTGAATCAGTCGCGGCCGCTTCGCTTGTTGGGGCAGATTTCGGTTCGGTGCTTGGCTTGCTGTAAAGCGATTGGAATTCCGCTAGTCGTCCGCGAAAACGCTCCTCGGCGGCACGCAGGTCAGTAGCCGTCCTGTTCATCTGCCTTGAGCTTTCGGCAAGAACAAATTGTCTTGCCTCGTTAGGGCTGTTTGTGAGCTCTTGCCGGGCCGACGCTTCAAGTTGCGTGCGATAGGCGGTGGCTTGCTCCTTAGTCGCCTGGAGGGCTGCCTGCAATCGTTGAATATCCGGATCGTTTAGGTTCGCGGCGTCGGCTTGACGTTGTTTGAGTTGCCTTTCGATGAGCGCGATTTGCTGATTGTAGAGCAGGTAATTTGGATCGCTGTCGCACGCTCCCGAAACGACCAACGCGCTTAGGTCTGTGGTTAGGGGAGCATCTGCGGCGTTCTTCCACTTAGCTACGACGTCAGACAAATGCTTTCGGGCTGTGACGACGGCCTCGCGGGCGCTGTCGAGCTGGCTCAACAATTCGGAAAGTTTGCTGGCATCCACTGCTGCGGAACTTGTGTTTTCGCTGGCGGGCCCTTTGTTGTCCGACGGAAGCTGATTGACAATGGTTGTGCTGCCTTGGGGATCGTGCTGGATGACGTACTTGCGGCCTTGTTGGTCGAGTTGGCGGGTGATGGCTTCGATGATGGAGGGGTCGGTGCTGGGGGGGAATTGGGCGATGATGTTGGAGGGCTTGGCCGGCGCGGCGGCCGGGCCGGGTTCTTGGGCGTTGCGTTCCGCCTCGATTTTCTCTAAGACCGCCAGGCGATTCTTGGCTTCGGCTAACTCAGTTTTGGATTTCTCAAGATTGTCGCCAGCTTTCTTTCGGCGAGAGGCGGCGTCTTGCATTGGCCCAGGTTCGTGGGCGCTGCTTGTTGGTGCGCGCTTTGGCGAGCCGATTATTTTCGTGCTTCCATCGGGAAGCTGGTCGATCTTGACGTCGTAGCCTTCGGCATGAAGCTCGTCGAGCGCCCGCTTCACTTCACGATAAGTGGCGCCTGGGGTAAATAGCTTCACAACTGATTGCCGTGGCGATTGCTGCTCAGGGTAAATCTGTTGTTGCAAGACAGGCGTCCCGGGGGTGGGAGCCGAGGGACCGTCGATGACGCGAGGTCGCAGCCCGTGATTATCTTCCTCCCAGACGATGTGGGGACTGCTCGACTTCAGGCCTGTAATCGTGAGCATCCATCGGCGCTGTCCGTCAACAACCATTTCTTGCAGCGCGGCGTTGTACCCTTGGTCTTTTAGTAACTTGATGATGCGAGCGTGCTGAGCTTCAGGAAGTCCTTGCGGGGCTGTTGTGGTAAATGCGCGGCTTACGGCAGTGTCTTTGGTTGGCTCGAGGGCTGCGCCGTGTGGCGATGTTTTGTCAGGGTCGCTTGTCTCGGCGTTAGTCCCTCCCCTAGCCCCTCGGCGCCCCGGCCCCTCTTCGACCTTCGAGGGAGGGGGATTTTCGTCGGCGGCGGTGTAGAGGGCACCGGCGAAGAGGAGGGCGGGGAGCAGGAGGACGGCGGCGAGGGTTTGGCGGGTGATGCGCATGGGTTCCTCGGGGAGTTGGAGGATGCGGCGGATGCGGGTGGCTAAGGCCTGGTTCGCCATGGCGGAGGCGAAGGTTGGGTCTTTGAAAAACGCGCTAAGCCGCAAGCGGCCGGACGATCGGCGGGCGGAGGCGATGGCAATGAGGAGCGTGGCGTAGGTTTCGGGTTGGTTGGTGTGGGCGACGACGAGGGCGTCGCAGCAGTCTTCGCGGTCGTGGCGGACCTGGCGGCTGGCGAGCCACACTGCTGGGTGGAAAAAGAGGACGGATTCGACGAGGCGCTGCAGGAGGTTCACGAGGTTGTCCCAGCGGCGGACGTGGGCGAGCTCGTGGAGGAGGACCATTTCGAGTTCTTCGGGCGTCCAGGTGGCGAGCGCGGCGGCGGGGAGGAGGATCAGCGGGCGGAGGATGCCGATGAGGAGGGGTTGGGCGAGGCGGTTGCAGGCGGCGATTGTGGTGCGGCGGGTGAGGCGAAGCGAAGACGCAAGCGAGTGGTAGATCTCGAAGGCGGGGCCAGAGGTGATCGGGAGGCAATTGCAGCGGAGGCGATTGGAGCCTAGGAGGCCGGCGGCGAGGAGGGTGAAGGTGAGGGGGGCGCCGGTGAGCCAGAGGTAGGGGAGGTAGGGGACTACAAGCGGAAGGCGGAAGGCGGAGGGGGGAAGGGGGAGGGAGGGATCGAGAGGTGAGCTTTTCGTGAGAGCTTTCTGGATTGATGAATCTGGAGCGCTGAGCGTGATAGTTGCGTTCGTTGTGGCGCTTTCGACCTCACCCCCCAAGTCGCTGTCGCGACGGCCTACCGCACTGCGCTCGGGCAACTTCGCGTCGCCCGTGCTCGTTTGGTCCCATCTCCTTCCAGGAGAGGGGAGCGGGAAAGTCTGTTGGGATGTCGGCGGCTCGTGGGCGAGGTCGATTATGCGTGGGGGGTGGTATATAGCCGAGCCATTCTGGCTCGGCGTGTTTGTGTTATGGGCATTGACTTGAGTGGCTGGTTGACTTCCGGCCAGGATGGCCGGGCTATGTAGAGTGAGCCAGGCGGCGATTGCGGCGGGGGCGGCGGCGAGGGCGGTGAGCGTGAAAAGAGAGATGGCGTAGCGGATGTTGGGGGAGGTTCGTCGGCAAGCGAGGCGGAGGAGGGCGCCGGCCAGCGCAATGATCGTGCCGAGCCACAGGTAGTGGAGCATGGTCCAGCCGGCGAGTTGCCAGAGGGCTTCGCGGTGGGTGAGCCAGGGGGTCATGTGGGGTGCACCCTACTTATTGGAGGAGGCCTTCTTGGCGGTGGATTGTTCGTCGATGAGTTGGCGGAGCTCGTTGAGCTGAGCTTTGGAGAGTTCGCCGCCGGTGACGAGATGGGCGGCGAGGCGGTCGGCGGCGCCGTCGAAGACGCGGTCGACGAGCTTTCGGACCATGCCGCGTTCGGTTTTTTGTTTCGAGACGGCGGCGGTCCAGGTGGCGCCGCGGCCGCTGCCGGTGCGTTTCACCAGGCCCTTGTCGCTCATGACGCGGAGCATGGTGGCGACGGTGGTGGCGGCGACGTCGCGCTGGTGGCGGAGGGCTTCGCAGACGGCGCCGAGGGAGGTGGGTCCGTGCGTCCAGAGGACGTGGAGGATTTCGAGTTCGCCGTCGGTGGGGTGGGTGGCTGGGGGGCGGGGCATGGCGGTAAATGGGGAATGGCGAATGACGAATGACGGAAGGGGGCCTGGCTGCGGGCGCTAATTCTAACGAATTAGAATAACGGGGGTCAAGAAGATTTTTATGAATCTTGTCGTGGGTGTGGGGAACGGAGAAGACGTGACCGCGGATTACGCGGATGTCGCGGACGAGGAACGGGGAGAATTGCGGTCGCTCGGTTGTGGGGTACTAATCCGTGAGATCCGTGTGATCCGCGGTTAGTCAGCGATGAGGATCGCGAACGATTCGGGTTTGGGGGCTGATGATGCTGGTGTTTGGGGAAGTGACCGCTTAATTGCGCAGGCCCAGGCTTCGCCGGAGTGGGGCGGGGTGGTGGTTAGCTCGCTCCAGGGGATGGCGGCTTCGGCGGTCCAGTGAGTTTCGCCTTGCGCGACGGCGACGAACCACTCGGGGTTCCAGGCGGGGTCGCTCCAGCCGCGGTCGGCGGTCCAGCCGCGGCTGTCGATGGCGAGCTCGAAGGCGGTGGCGTAGTCGCGATCGAGGTCGAGGGAGACTTCGACGCGGTCGTGGGTTTCGACGTCGCCGTCGTGGGGGCGGGGGCGGTCGTCGGTGGAGTAATCGACGCCGGCAAGTTTTTTGCACTCGACGGCGAGGTAGAGGTATTGGTCGTCATAGGCCCAGAGGATGCGCGCAGGCTGCTCGTTGCTGGGAGGTGAGGAGCCGGTCGCTAGCGCGACGCGGCTGATCTGGTCTGTTGGTTGGATAGCGGCGGCGTCTGTTGGATTCTCTTGCTGCCAGCAGGCGTCGTTGAGTTGGCCGTCGAGGTGCGGGGGTTCGGCGGCGGCGATGCAGTGGATGATTTTTTTGGTCGGCTGATTGTGGTGCATGTCCGCGAGCCACGCTTCGGCTCTGGCGCAATCTCCCCAGAGGTCGCCGGGCGCGCGGCGTTTGAGTGGGGAGAGGAGCGCGGCGGCGGCTTTGTCTTGGCCGGCTCGGCGGGCGGCTATGGCGCGGGCGAAGGCGATCGCGGGGTCTTCGGCGAGTGCGCGATTGGCCGCGACGGCTTGGGAGCCGAGTTGCATGGCGTAGAGGGCACGTTCGTCGGGCGGCTTTTGGGGGGCGCTGGTTTGCTCGCCTTCGGCTTCGGCGGCGACCTCTTTGAGGGCGGCGGCCATTTTCGGGGAGAGCTGGTGCTTGAGATTTTTTTCCGCGGGCGACGGTTCGCGGTGGGCGTGCGCGACTTCGCCGCTGGCGTACAGATGGATCAGCCACAAGACGGAGTCGCGGGCAATCGGCTCACTTGGATACTTTTCGAGAATGGCGCGGCGGGCGGCGGCGGCGAGGTCGAGATTGCCGGCGCGGAGATGGGCGGCGGAGAGTTCGGCGATCATCGCGGCGGTTGTGGCGTCGTCAACGCCGCGGGAGAGTTGGACGAGCTGGGCGAGGGCTTCGGGCTGGCCGCCGCGTTGACGGGCGTATTGGCGGACGAGCTCGATTTGAGCGGCGGAGGGGGTGGGCGTCTTGGATTCGGCGCTGTGACTCGGGTTGCTTATCGTGCAGACGACGAGAGCTAGTACGACGGCGGTGACATGAGGCTTCATGGCGATTTTTTTTCGGCGAGGAACCATGCTTGGCGATTGTATCGGGGCTGGGAAAACGGCCCTAGATGAATGCTTCCGGCCAGGATGGCCGGGCTATGTCGTGGCCGGTTGTAGGGGTGGTGCTAGCGGTTGTGGTCGGAGGCTTTTCGCGGCTGGTCGTAAGCTAAGCTTGTGGCGCGCTGTGCGCGGCGCGAGAGCGGATAGTTTGCGCGCTTGGATCACGCGATTTTCAGCTATGAGCACGGCGACACTTTCCAAGGCTTCGACCATCGAGCAGATCGTGGCTCGGGCCGGGGGGCTGTATTCGCTGCCGGCGGTGGCGGTGGAGGTGCTGAAGCTCACCGAGCAGGAAAAGGTGGACGTGCGGGGGCTGAAGGAGTGCATCGAGCGCGACCCGGCGTTGACGGTGAAGATTCTGCGCGTGGTGAATAGCTCGGTGTTTGGGCTGCCACGCGAGGTGAAGGATTTGACGCAGGCGCTGGCTCTGTTGGGAATCAAGCCGCTGAAGCTGCTGGCGCTGGGGTTCAGCCTGCCGGAGAATTTGTTTTTGCAGGCGGCGCGCGAGCAGTTGGATTGGTACTGGAAGACGTCGCTGGTGCGAGCGGTGGCGGCGCGGGAGATCAGCGAGCAGTTGTTCAAGAAGCCGGGGGATGACTGCTTCCTGGCGGGACTGCTTGAGGACTTGGGCGTGTTGGTGCTGTTGGGGGACGTGGGTCGGCCGTACGCGGCGCTGCTCGGTGAGGCGATTGCGGCGCGGGCTGATCTGGTGCGGCTGGAGATAGAGTCGCTCGGGTTTGATCACAAGCAATTGACGGCGGGGCTGCTCGAGCACTGGAATTTGCCGGCGACGCTCGTGGCGGCCGTGGCGGCGCCACGTGAGGTGCATCGCTGGGCGCACAATAAGTTGGATCACGCGCACCTGGTGCGGGTGCTGCATTTGGCGGAGTTGCTGGCGGAGCTGGTGGGGCAGCGGCGGTTGAGCGTGCTGCCGGACCTGATGGCGGCGGGTGAAGCGTACTGCCAGCTCGATAAGCCGCGGCTGAATGAATTGATCGCCGCGCTTGAGCCGAAGGTGCGGCAGTTGGCGAGCGTGCTGTCGCTGAACATCAAGGACACGGGCGACTACACGCAGATCTTGATTCAGGCGCATGAGCAGATGTCGCGCGTGGCGGAGTCGGTGGCGGCGACGCTGAGTCAGGGCTTGGCGGCGGAAGCGGCGACGGCGATTGAGAGCGAGCCGCATGAACTGCACGCGCTGGCACTGGCGCGGCAACTGCGGGCGTCGTTCGAGGATTTTTTCAGTAAGCCGACGGCGGCCCCCGCAACTGGAAAGCTAGCGGAGGCGCGCGAGTCGATTGTCATCGACGATGACAAGAACGTGTATGAGCCGCTGCTGGAGGAATCGCGCGAGCGGCGGCGGCGGCCGTTGGCGGAGCAGGACGACGTGACGATTCGGATGACGCTGGCGGTGGGGAATTGCCGTTCGCGGCGGCAGCCGCTGAGCGTGCTGCTGTTGGCGGTGGACGGCGCCAAAGCGATGACGGCGGCGGAGCGGCAGCGGGTGGAGCACATGCTCGAAGCGTGCTGCAAGGAGTGCTTGGAGGAAGGGTGCGAGGCGCTGGCGCGTTCCGGCAATGCACGGCGGTTGGTCATTTTGCCGAATCACGATCGAGCCGAGGCGGTGAGCATGGCGCGGCGAATTGTCGATCGACTGCGGCGGTCCGCGGGACAAATGGAGCGGGCCGGGCTGCTGAGGGAATGCGTGACGGCGGCGGGGGTGGCCACCGTGGCGGCGCCGGCGAAGAATTTCCGGCCGGTGAGCCTCTTGGAGACGGCGGAGCGGTGCCTATCGGCGGCGATTGGGGCGGGCGGGGTGAAGAGCCTGGAGGTGAGTTGATATA
>JAICUM010000662.1 GCA_025935855.1 Pirellulales bacterium
GTCCCGCGCAGGTATAAGGCGGCCAAGAGCGCCGAAGGGCTTGCTCGGTTTACGATCGAATTTGAAACAGTTGCGGGCCTTCGACTAGCCGGGCGGTTCCATGCTTCGTATCACTGGCGGAAAAGTCTACGATCCTGCCAACGGCATCGACGGCGAAATCAAGGACCTCTTCATCGACGACTCCGGTCGGTTCGTCTCTTCAGTGGAGGGCGGCCGGACCATTGACGCCACGGGGATGATCGTCTTTCCCGGCGGTGTCGACGTCCACACGCACGTGGCCGGCGGCGCCATCAACTTCGCCCGCGCGATGACGCCCGAAGATCATCGCCGCACCCAGGCGTTCATCCGCACCAAATCGCGGCGCAGCGGGCTCGGCGGCATGGCGCCAACGACGTTTGCCACCGGCTATCTGTACGCGGGCATGGGCTGGACGACGCTCAACGAAGCCGCCGTGCCGGTGCTTTCGGCCCGCCACACGCATGAAGAGCTGGCGGATGTTCCCATCGTGGATAAGTCGTCGCTCACGCTGATGGCGAACAACGAGATCATGCTCGACCAGTTGGAGAAGGGCGAATACGACCGGGCGAAACAAGTCGTCGCGTGGTACCTTTGGGCGGCGAAGTCGTATGGCATCAAGGCCGTGAACCCTGGCGGCGTCGCGGCGTGGAAATGGGGCAAAGACGCGAAGCAGCTCACGTCGCCCATCGCGGGGTATAGCCACCTCACGCCGGGCGCGATCGTGACGCAGCTCGCACAGATTTGCGACGAACTGGGCCTGCCGCACCCGATCCATCTTCACTGCAACAATCTCGGGGCGCCAGGAAATATTTCCACGACGCTCGACACGCTGAAGCACTTGGAGGGGCGCCGTGCCCATATCGCCCACTCCCAGTACCATGCCTACGGCGGCGATGACTGGGATACGATGTGCTCTGAAACGGCACAGCTCGCCGACTACTTCAACTCGCATCCGCACATCACCACCGACGCCGGCGCCGTGCTCTTTGGCGACACGGTGACGATCACGGCCGACGGCCCGTGGCAGCACTTGCTGTACAAGCTCACGGGGCGAAAGTGGGGCAATCTCGACGTCGAGAACGAAACTGGCTGCGGCATCGTTCCATACACCTATCGGCCGAGCAATCTGGTGAACGCCGTGCAGTGGGCGGCCGGGCTGGAGTTGCTGCTGCTCATCGAAAGTCCCTGGCAGGTGTTTCTCTCCACCGACCATCCGAACGGCGGGTGCTTCTGGCGGTATCCCGAAATCATTCAACTGTTGATGTGCGCGGACGTTCGGCAGGAGCAGATGAAACGGTTGCCGGCTCGCGTCAAGAACAGGATCAAGCTGCCGGAAATCGACCGTGAGTACACGCTGTATGAAGTTGCGACCGCCATGTCCGCCGGACCCGCCAGAGCTCTCGGCCTGCCGCAAAAGGGCAACCTTGGCATTGGCGCCGACGCCGATGTTGTGATTTACAACGAAGACGCGGACATCGCGCGAATGTTCGGCCATCCGCGTTATGTCATCAAGGGCGGCGAGATCGTCATCGAGGAGGGCGAGATTCGCGAAACGCCACAAGGCCGGGAATTCCTCGTGAAGCCCGCGTGCGATCCGGAAATCGATGCGTTCATGCGGCCGTTGTTTGAAGAGTGCTACACGATGTCCTTCGAGAATTACCCGGTTGAGTTCGAGCGGATCGAGCATGCCGAGCTCCGCGAGTGCATTCAGCCGGCCGCAAACTAGTTCATCAACATGTCCGTCACGTTTCATCTCAAACGGCAGCCGACGGTTCCCTTGGAAGCGGAGGTGATTTCGCCGGACACGCTGTGCGGATTGTCGAACGCGGAAATCCGTTCGCTCATCGTGTACCACGGCAAACGGCAGCTTCCGCTCGGCGAGTTTTTCGACGTTGAAGGGGAGCGGAGCGAGGACGTCGTGCTTCACGGCGACTTGAACAAGATCCGCTGGATTGGCCGCGGGATGTCGAGGGGAACTGTCACGGTCCACGGGCCGGTCGGCATGCACTTGGGCGCCTACATGAAGGGCGGCGGCATCGAAGTTCACGGCCACGCCGGCGACTGGATCGGCGCCGAAATGAAAAATGGCTTCATCCACGTGCATGGAAACGCGGGTGGCCAGGCAGGCGCCGCCTACCGCGGGTCGATCGTCGGCATGAAGGGCGGCACGATCATCGTAGACGGCTCGGCCGGTTTGGAAGTCGGCATGCGGATGCGACGCGGAACGATCGTCATCGGCGGCCTCGCGCGGGACTTCACCGGCCTTCAGATGAAGGGCGGCACGATCGTTCTATTGAGCGGCGCTGAGATCCGTACCGGCGCCTGGATGAATCGCGGCACGATCATTTCGATGAAGCCGCTGGATCTGATGCCGACCTTTACCTACTCGACCGAGGCGATTCCCATCTTCTTGATGTTGCTGGCCAGGCACTTGAGACGATTCGGCATTCAAGTTCCCCACGTAGCGAGTGAAGGAACGTA
>JAICUM010000515.1 GCA_025935855.1 Pirellulales bacterium
ACGTGCTTTTCCTGCACGACCTGCAAGAGCTTCCGCTTGCTCATTACCGTGTCGGTGATGTTCAGACGCGCGACATCGATCTGCCGCGGGTGGTGGATGCCCAGCTCGCGGCAGAACCAGTCGTACAGCGGGCGGTGATTTTCAAACTCCAGCGTGCAGATCGAATGCGTGATGCCTTCGATCGAGTCGCTTTGCCCGTGCGTGTAATCATACGATGGATAAATGCACCACTTGTCGCCGGTGCGATGATGGTGGGCCCGCTTGATGCGGTACATCACCGGATCGCGCAGGTTGAGATTGGGCGACGCCATGTCGATCTTGGCCCGCAGCGTTTTACCGCCGTCGGGAAACTCGCCGACTTTCATCCGCTCGAACAGGTCGAGATTCTCGGCGACTGAGCGATTGCGATTCGGGCTGTCCTTTCCCGGCGCGGTGAGCGTGCCACGGTACTCACGCATTTCCTCCGCTGACAAGTCGCACACATACGCCTTGCCCGACTTGATCAAGTGGACCGCCCACTGGTAAAGCTGCTCGAAATAATCCGAGGCATAAAACAGCCGGTCCTCCCAATCGCCGCCCAGCCAGCGGACGTCGTCGATGATCGAATCGACGTACTCCTGCTCTTCCTTGGCCGGGTTGGTGTCATCAAAACGCAGGTTGAACTTGCCCTGGTACTCGCGGGCCAGCCCCGAATTGAGGCAGATGCTCTTCGCATGGCCGATGTGCAAATAGCCGTTCGGCTCGGGCGGAAAGCGGGTGTGGACGCGGTTGAATTTGCCGGCGGACAGATCGGCGTCGATGATCTGCTCGATGAAATTCCGGGCGGCGGTTTTATCGCCTTCGGCGATCGAATCGGTGGACATCGCTGGTGTTCCGTGCGCTACAAGGGCGAAAGTGTGCGGCGGCGCCGTAGTTTAGCAGGATGCGTCGGCGCCAGCATGATGGCTGGCATCGTCCAGACACGGCATGTGGGGTGCGGTAAAAGTTTGTGGCGAAGTTGCGTAAACTGCGATGAGTCCGGCCAGGATGGCCGGGCTATATATCGCCCGGACATCCTGGCCGGACATTGATGGATTCGGCTTGGGCGTACGTCTGCCACAATCCGTTACTTCACGCGGCGTGCGTTTGGGCTTGGAAAAATTCGGCGTTGCTATAATCTATGCGCCTTTGGCGTTGCAGGAAACGCCGGTAAACGGGGTCGCCCATTGTCTCTCGCCTTGCGGCAAGAGCTTCAAGGTGGCGCGACTGGCCGACCAGTGACAAGTCACGCGTTCACCGGCGCCTTGCAGGCGCCGGCCCGCCCATCCCTCGCTTCCAATTCCGAGGGGATCACGACAGGAAGTCTACCCCCAATGAGCGCCGTCGCCGCCCTCGCCGCCACGACCGGACTGCTCATTTCGGGCGGCGCCGCCGAGCTAGCCACCCATCGCCGCCGCCTGGCGCAGATTCCTGTTCGCATTCACGTGAATGGCACGCGCGGCAAGTCGAGCGTGGCTCGGCTGATCGCCGCCGGGATGCGCTACGCCGGTGTGCGGACGTGTTGCAAAACCACCGGTACGCTGCCGCGGATGATCATGCCGGACGGTTCGGAGTATCCGGTGTTCCGGCCGGCCAAGGCGAACGTCATCGAGCAGCTCCGCATTGTCGCGGCCGCGTTGGAAGCGGAAGCCGAAGCGCTCGTGTTGGAGTGCATGGCGCTGATCCCCGCGCTGCAGTGGCTTTGCGAGGACAAACTCGTCCGGGCCACGCACGCCGTAATCACCAACGCCCGCGAAGATCATCTCGATGTGATGGGTCCGACCGGCCGCGACGTGGCGCTCGCGCTGGCCGGCATGGTTCCAGTCGGCGGCAAGCTGTACACGGCCGAGCAGCAGTATTTGGATGTTTTTGAGTACGCCTGCCGCGACCGCGGGTGCGAGCTCATTCCAGTGACGGCGGACGAGGTCGACGCGATTACGCCGCTGGACCTCGCGGGTTTTTCCTACGTGGAACATGCCGAGAACGTGGCCTTGGCGCTCAAAGTGTGCCAGGCCATCGGCGTCGATCGTCGCGTGGCCCTGCGCGGCATGTGGAGCGCCATCCCCGATCCGGGCGCCATGACCGCGCACGAGATGAATTTCTTCGGCCGCGAGATCAACTTCGTGAACGGCTTCGCGGCGAATGATCCGCAATCGACGGAAACCATTTGGCGGCTCGCCCTGGAGCGTTATGCCGACGTGCAGAAGCGGATCGCGATTTTCAACTGCCGCGACGATCGCCCTGATCGCTCGCGCCAACTTGGCTCGGTTGCCCCGCGCTGGCCGGCGGCGGATCACTACCTGCTTATTGGGACGGGCACGTTCATCTTCGCGAAGTACGCGGTGAAGGCCGGGCTGGACGCCCGCAAGCTGGTGTTCGCCGAGGACCATCCGGCGGAGGACATTTTTGAAACGGTGGTTGAATTGTCCGGCCGCCGCTCGCTCGCCATGGGCATGTGCAACATCGGCGGCATCGGGCTGGACGTTGTCCGCTATTTTGCCAACCGCAGCAGCATGAGAGTATTCAAATAACCACTTAGCCCCCGGTCAATGACTGGCGGCTAAATGAAAACGAGCATGATCAACATTCTCACCGCCTCGATTGGCATCGGCCTCGCCGTTAGCCTGTTGTTCTCCGAGATGTTCGGCCTGGCGGCCGGCGGCATGGTCGTGCCCGGCTACATTGCGCTTTATCTGAATCGACCCGTGGACATCGTCCTGACGCTCGTCGCGGCGCTGGTGACGTACCTGGTCGTCCACTCGCTCTCGACGTTCATGATTATTTACGGCAAGCGCCGGACGGTGCTGATGATCATCATCGGCTACATCGTTCGCGGGTTGATCGACCAGGTACCGTTCTACGCGTCGGAGCAGTTCTTCCAATTCACGGAGCACATTGGTTCGCCGAGTAGTTACGGCGTGATCGGTTTCGTTATTCCCGGGCTGATCGCCATTTGGATGGATCGCCAGGGCGTGCTGGAAACGCTGTCGGCCCTGGTGACTTCGGCGGTCGTCGTAAGGTTGGTCTTGATGTTGGTGTTTGGCCTGGAATTACAGAAGATGTGAAGGAAGGGCAGGCGGTGAACCAAATAGCTGCGGAGCTACGCTCCGCAGGCGCAGCGGAAAAACGGCTTCCTTTGGCGCCTCCCCTGCGGAGCGTAGCTCCGCGGCTATGAGGTCGAAAGCCATCCCGCACACCCATCGCCCGCGATTGTTATGCAAAGAATTTATTGGCGCCCGCGAGCCGTTTCGCGGCCTGCTTTGATGCTCATTGCCCTGGTCTCCATCGTGGGACTGATGGCGGTCGAGCGGTTCAAGATTCACACGCAGCAGCCCTATACCGAAGAAAAGCTCGCCGCGGCGAAGCTCGCGTCGCAAGCCTTCGCGGTCATCAAGGCCGAGCGAGTTGAGCTTGGCCCGCCGATCGACAGCACGAGCGATCCCACCGAATCGGGGCTCATCGGCCTAGCCATGTCGCCGGTCACCAGCGACCGCGGGCAGCTTTCGGCGAAGCAGACTTCGGTGAACCCGAACTTCGCGGCGGTGATCGTTCAGATGCTCAAGGAGGCGGATGTGCAAGAAGGCGACCGCGTGGCCATCGG
>JAICUM010000567.1 GCA_025935855.1 Pirellulales bacterium
CTGGGACCAGCACGGCGGTTTGAAAGCCGGCGTTACGAAGAACTGCCAGGACACCGACCAGGCGGCCTCCGCGCTGGTGACCGATCTCAAGCAGCGCGGCTTGCTGGAGGACACGCTGGTCATTTGGGGCGGCGAGTTCGGTCGCACGCCAATGGTCCAGGGCGGCGACGACGGCCGGGATCATCACAATCGCTCCTACAGCGTGTGGCTTGCCGGCGGCGGAATCCGGCCCGGCATGACGCATGGTGAAACCGACGAGCTCGGCTTCAATGTGGCCCGCGATCAGGTACACGTACACGATCTAAACGCCACGATCCTGCACCTGTTGGGCTTCGACCACACGCGGCTCACGTTCCGCTTCCAAGGCCGCGATTTCCGCCTAACGGACGTTCATGGCAACGTGGTGAAGCCAATCCTCGCCTGACGCGGGATTCGCTTACTGATGTAAACGGCTATTGAGAGGGGATCGCCTCGGCATGAGGCTTGCGTTGTTTGCCGCGACATTTTATCCGCCGATTAATCATCAAATTTAATGACACCAATTGGAGCCCTGCATGTTGGGCGTTAAGCTTTCCGCTCCTGAATACATCGCACGCCTAAAGGACGAGCTTGATCGCATTGACACGGCCGAGCTGGAAACGTGGAGCGATCTGCTGTTTCAGGCGTGGGAGCGCGAGCAGTTCGTGTACGTCTGCGGCAATGGCGGTTCGGGCACGACGGCGACGCATATCACCGAAGACCTCGGAAAAAGCTCGCTTCCGCCGTCCGCCTTGCGGGATGAATCCAGAAAGCGGCTGAAGATTCTCAGCCTGGCCGACAACTTGGGCTGGATTCTGGCGGTTGGTAATGACGTGGGCTACGACCAGATTTTCGTCCAGCAACTGATGAACTACGGTCGGCCGGGAGATTTGCTGATTGCCATCAGCGGCTCCGGCAACAGCCCGAACATTCTGTCGGCCGTCGATTGGGCGAACCGGCATGGACTTACGACGCTCGGCCTCACAGGCTACGACGGCGGCAAATTGCGGCAAATGGCGCAGCACGGATTGCACGTGCCGCTGGATGACATGGGCATGGTCGAGAGCCTACACTTGGCTGTGTTTCACTGGGTGCTCAACGACGTTTACGCGCGCATCAATCAAGAGGGCAGACACCGCGCCGCGGGCAACGCCGGCCGCGCGGTGGCAAGTCAATAGTTCAACGGCGATGGCGGCCGCCTGTTACAACACGCTGGAACAATAACTAAGACGAGTTGCGCCGCATCTTTTCTCGCAGCCATGTTGAGCTTGCGCGCCTAAACCTCCCTACGATCTCCGTCTGCCCTTATGTATCTAGGCATCGAAATCGGCGGCACGAAGCTGCAGCTAGGCGTGGGCGCTGGCGACGGTACGCCGCTTGCCGAGCTGCGGCGGTTCGACATTGATCCGCGCTTGGGCGCCGAGGGGATCCTTTCCCAAATCGAGGCTGCGGGAAAACAGTTGCTGGCGGTGCACTCGATTGGCGGCGTGGGCATTGGTTTTGGCGGACCGGTGGACGACCAGCGCGGCATCGTCCACAAGAGCCATCAGATCCGAGGCTGGAATGATTTTCCGCTCGTCCAGTGGTGCGAGGACAAACTCCAGCGGAAGACGTTCCTGCAAAACGACTGCGACGCCGCCGGGTTGGCCGAAGCGCGGTTCGGCGCTGGACGAGGGCAGCGAGTCGTGCTGTACGTCACCGTCGGGACAGGCATCGGCGGCGGGCTGATTATCAATGGCAGCATCTATCGTGGCGGCGGCGGCGGAGCGGCGGAAATCGGCCATCTGCGGCCAGGACTCGACGCCACGGCGGCCAATCAAACAGTCGAATCCGTAGCCAGCGGTTGGGGCATCGCTTGCGCCGCTCGAGAGCGAGTTCATGCGGCCAAGGATAATCCAACGCTGCAGCCGTTCATCGACGACCTGCGCGCTCGATGCGGAGGCAACCTCGACGCGCTGACCGCCAGAAGCGCGGCATCGGCGGCTGCCGAAGGAAACGAGCTTGCGATTGGAGTAATTAACACGGCGCGGCGATGTTTGAGCTGGGCTATCGCACAGACGGCGACCATCGTATCGCCGAACGTCGTGGTCATCGGCGGCGGCGTGTCGCTGATGAGCGAAAAGCTGTTCCTAGAGCCGCTGAAGGCGGAGGTGGCGAACTATGTCTTTCCACCGCTCGACGGCAAATTTGAGGTGCTGCCGGCCGCCTTTGGCGAAGACGTCGTGGTGCATGGCGCGCTGACCGTGGCTGCTGGCGCGCGGTAAGTCGCACGCGGGAAATGCTCCGCTCTTAGCTTTCTCGCAGCTTCCCGTTCTTGAGCATGGGCATCGAGCGGCAGCGGACGCCCGATGCGTGGTGAATGGCATTCGCGACGGCCGGGGCGATGGCGATGATCGGCGTTTCGCCCGCGCCGGCGGAGGTTAGATCGGGGCGGTTCACGAGCACGACGTCGAGCTGCGGCAGATCGCTGAGACGCGGTACGTGGTAGTCGCCGAAGCTAGCGTTCTCGATCCGTCCGTCCTTGAAGCGAATTTCCTCGCGCAGGGCGCCGCCGAGGCCCATCATGATGGCGCCTTCGTTTTGCGAGCGCAGGTTCAGCGGATTCTGAACGGCGCCGCACTCGAACGCCTGACAGACCGAAAGCACTTTCACGTTGCGATCCAACACTTCCACTTCCGCGCAGGCGGCGACAAACGAACCCTTCTCCGTGCCGCAGGCCAGGCCGACGCCGCGGTTCTTGGCCGGCTTGTCGCGGCGAGATTGCCAGCCGAATTTGTCGGCGGCGGCTTTGAGCACGTCTTTAAGCCGGCCATCGGGCAGGTGCGTCAGTCGAAACTCCAGCGGATCGGCGCCCGCCAACTTCGCCAGCTCATCCATGGCCGATTCGCGGGCAAAATTGTTGGCCGTTGAAGCGAGCGCGCGATACGAACCTTGGCGGAGCGGCGAGTCCGTGGCGAGGAACCGCGTGCGGCCGTGCGGCGATTGATACGGCGTGCCGAGCGCGGACTCTCCGGAGTTGTGGTTGGTGAAGTCCCACGAGAGGAGGCGGCCGTCCTTGTCGAGGCCGGCCTGAACCTCGATCAACCCCGCGGGACGAAAATAGGCCCACGTGAATTCCTCGGCGCGGGTCCAGCGGAGCGCCACCGGCTTGCCGGCGGCCTTGGCGAGGCGGGCGGCTTCGACGGCCGCCTC
>JAICUM010000815.1 GCA_025935855.1 Pirellulales bacterium
GCATGGGCCGCAACCCCGCCACCGGCGAAGCGATCCAGATCAAGGCGAGCAAGAAGGTCGCCTTCCGCGCGTCCAAGGATTTGAAAGAAGCGATCTGAGCTAAGTTCTAGCCGGACCCTCCGGGGGCAAGACGGCGGGCGAGGAGCGCAAGCTCCGCGCCTGCCGTTTTTTGTTATTGGATGGCCGCCCGCCTGCGCTGCCTTGCAGCTGCGGCGCGGCAGCCTTCGCTCGCTTCGCCCGAGAACCTCTTCGCTGGCTTGCCAAGCCGTAGCTCGCGAAGCGAGCAGAGGCTGGTGGGCGGTGACGGACTCGAACCGCCGACATCCTGCGTGTAAAGCAGGCGCTCGACCAACTGAGCTAACCGCCCGCCGCCATTCCTTAGCCCCGCTGATGCCCGTCCAGCAAGCGCTTGGCCGTTACAAGCGCGTGGCCGCTGCGCCAGCCAAGCGCACGCGAGCCGGCACGCATGCGCGTGCCCGCTCGCGCTTGATGGCGCAGACGATTCCGATCTTCGTCGTGGGCTTTATCTCGCCCCCCGCGGCCCGCATCTTTGACGCCGGCGAGCCTTGGCGCGTCTAAACGTCAGTCTTCGTCAGCGTTGCCGGTGCAGAAGCGCTCGACCAGCTTGCAGTTGTCGCCGCGGTTGGAGCGGCACTCGTCCATAGCGCGGCGATTGCCTTCGCTGCGGGCGTAGCCCCAGGCCCAACCCATGGCGCCGTTCGAGGCCGAAGCGACGCTGATGCAAACGTTGCGGAAGGTCTTCTTGACCGAGCATTCGCGCGAGTACTTGCGGCACTCACGCAGCGCACGGACTTCCGCCTCGTCTTCGGTATCGTAGTTCTTCGACCAGCCGTAATCGGCGTTCGGACTGGTCGCGAGCGCGCCCCAGGCGCCGGCCATGGCGGGTGCCGCCGTGAACAGCAGGAAAGCGCCAGCAAGGATGGTGTGTTTGAAGTCGATTTTCATGGATGCCCCGATCTTACAGTGTTGAACACACGCCAAAATTATCAACGCGGCCGTGCCCGCCTGTCAATCCAACCCTTTGCCGAAGCGTGTTTTAACCTTGCTGCGTGGCTTGGCGGCCACCGGCGGCCATGGAACTTAAAGAAAACGGCGCCCGCAGGCGCCGCTTTCAGTTCATGCCGGAAGTGCGGGCCTAGTGCGCCGTCAAACCGGAGCCTTCCTCATCGCCAGCGGGCTCGGCCGCCGGGGCCGCCTCGGCGGCGAGCTTGGCCGCCTCCTCGTCCCAGACGATCGGCTCGGGCTTGCGCGTGAGCGCGCGTGCCAGCACCTCGTCCATGCGTTGCACCGGCACGATCTCCAGGCCCTTTTTGATGGTCTCGGAGATTTCCACCAGATCCTTGGCGTTCTCCTCCGGGATCAACACGGTCTTCTTGCCGCCGCGCGCGGCGGCCAGCAACTTCTCCTTCAGACCGCCGATCGGCAGCACGCGGCCGCGCAGCGTCACCTCACCGGTCATCGCGACGTCGCCGCGCACGGCGATGCCCGTGAGGCCGCTGATGATGGCCGTCGCGATTGCGATCCCCGCCGACGGACCATCCTTCGGCGTACC
>JAICUM010000203.1 GCA_025935855.1 Pirellulales bacterium
GCCGATGGAACAAGCTCGCACACTCGCTCGTCACCGCGGATTTCCACTTTGTGAATTGCCAGCGCCGCCGCCGCCGCCGGCAGGAATTCCGCCGCCACGTCGCTGTGTACCAGCAGCGACTCGGCCGCATTGCACACGCCCATCCGCTGGCACTTCGAATTGATTAGAATCTCGCGGGCCATGTCCAAATCGGCGGCCGCGTCCACGTACACGTGGCAATTGCCGTCGAAATGCTTAATCACGGGCATCCGCGCTTCGGCGGCCACGCGGCGAATGAGGCTCTCACCGCCGCGCGGGATGGCCACGTCGATGTACTCCGGCATCCGCAGGAATTCGCCGACGGCCGCGCGATCGATCGTGCTCACCAATTGTACCGCGTCCTTTGGCAATCCCGATTCACGAGCCGCCTGCTGCAAGAGCTCGACGATGGCCTGGCTCGAATGAATGGCCTCTTTCCCGCCGCGGAGGACGACCGCGTTGCCTGCCTTCGCGCAGATGGCCGCGGCGTCCGCCGTTACGTTCGGCCGTGATTCGTAGATGAAAAACACGACGCCCAGCGGCACGCGCACCTTGTCGATGCGCAGTCCGTTTGGCCGAATCGTGGAATCAATCACCCGGCCAATCGGATCACGAATCTGCGCCACCTCTTCCAAGGCGATGGCAATTGACTCGATGCGCTGCTGGTTTAGCTTGAGCCGGTCAATCTCGGCAGGCGTCAACCCATAGCCGGGCGCGGCGTCGAGGTCCTCCGCATTCGCCTTCTCGATGGCGTTGACGTTCTCGCGCAGCAGCGCCGCCGACCGCCGGAGCCACTCGATTTTCACGCCCGACCCCAGCGTCGCCATCTGCACGGACGCCGTCTTCGCACGCTTAGCCATATCGCGGCAATGCGACGCCAAGTCGGCGCTTGCAGCAGGTTCCTTCACGACAGTAGCCATGCCGCAAGTATCGTTAAATGGGCAATTTGGGTCAATCTGACTATATAGCCCGGGCATCCTGGCCGGGCGGTTGATAGCGCGCGGTGTCCACCCGGCCAGAATGGCCGGGCTATATGTGCGCCTCTTCGCCGTCAACGCCGCCGCACGCCTCGAATGCCAGCAGCGCTTCACGAACCACGCGGACATTGTGAACCCGCAACACCTGAACGCCTTGCGCCGCCGCCGCCAGCGCCGCCCCCGCCGTTGCGATATCTCGGTCGGCAGCCTTGTCGCCTTGAATCTTCCCCAGAAAGCCCTTGCGCGAATGTCCCACCAGCACCGGGCAGCCCAGTCCATGGAACCGCCCGCAGTGCGCCATCAGCGTGATGTTGTGCTGATGCGTCTTGCCGAAACCGATGCCCGGATCCAAACAGATTCGCTCGCGCTCGACCCCTGCCGCCAGCAAGGCGTCACGCCGCTCTCGCAAAAAACGGAGAATGTCTTCGACCACATCGTCGTACTGCGGATCGTCCTGCATCGTCCGCGGCGTGCCCTGCATGTGCATCGCGCAGACGCCGACGCCCGTGCCAATCGCCAGCGGAATCATCGCCGGATCGGCGGACAACCCCGTAACATCGTTCACGATTTCCGCGCCCGCCGCAATCGCCGCCTCTGCCACGGCCGCCTTGCTTGTGTCGATCGATATCGGCACAGCCACACGCTGCATCAGCCCTTCGATGACCGGCAGCACGCGATTCAATTCTTCTTCCGCGCCCACCGGCTCCGCATAAGGTCGCGTGCTTTCGCCGCCAATATCAAGCAGCTCCGCCCGGTCTTCGACGAGCCGCACGCCATGCTCCACCGCGGCCCGGTAATCGCGAAACCGCCCGCCATCCGAAAAGCTATCCGGCGTGACGTTCACAATCCCCATCAACAGCGGCCGCCGGCCAAACTCCAGGTCCAGAGTTCTGAGCCGCCAGCGTGCGGCCCGGTTTGGATAGCGTTCGTCAATCAAGCGCGATTCGGCGGCCATGAAGTTGAGCGTACCAGCCGCAATGCCCCTTCGCTATCGATGAGAAGTTGTGCTCAGACGCGGCTCACCACGGCTCTTCCATCGTCGCCACAATCTGCTCCGCCATCCGCTGGATCGCCTGTTGCTGCTGCGTAGCCACCGATTGGCCGGCCTCGGCAATCAGCGGCGCGGTCTGCGTGATCGGCAAGAAAAGCTCCGGCGGGACAACCACCGAGGTCGCCGGCATGAGTGGCTGCTGCCGCCGGCGATTCACCCACGTCACCTCGGCCGCCAGGTTGTATTGAATGGCCCGCGGGTCGTCGTTTTGATTCTCGATCTGCACCTTCTTGCGATCGTTCACGATCCGCGCGGCCAGAATGCTGTCGGCCCCGTCCGGCGTGCCAACGACTTTGAACGGCGTTTTCGCCTCGATTTCCTTGACGACCGCCTCGGTCAGCCGCTCGCCGAGATCACGGCGGAAGCTGTCCGACTCGATCACGGGCACATAGACGGTCGCCACGTCCGGCGCGTAGAGCGTTTGGCTGCCAAATCGATAAGCCGCGCAGCCGCAAAGACTCATGGCGAGCAACAACGGCGCGAAACCTAAGCAGCGCGTGGAAATTGTGCTTCGTCGCATCCAGCGGAAATTATCGCCGAATCGTCGATCCATCGGCGCCCTCTCCCTGCTTTGGCTTCTCGCCACCAGTCGGATCAGCAATCCGAATATCACTCTCAGGCACACGCGGCACTTGAGCAATCGCCCGCCGCTCCGCGCTCTCCGGCAGCAGATTCAGTATTGGTTCGATCGACGACTTCGGCCGATCCGGCAGCGCGCCCATCGCCGCCAGCCGCGTCCGCGACTGCTCCGCGAGCGGCGTCTGCGGATAGTCCTTGAGCACTTGTGCGTAGTAAAACTTCGCCGAGCCGTATTCCTTGACGTCGTCGTAGTGCTTGGCCATCAGGAACTCGCGATTGGCCAGCTCCTTATTCAGCTTCGCCTCGATCTCAACGATTTCCTCCCGCTGGTCCGGCTTCATCTTGCCGGCAAATTGGATCTTCAGTTGCTTGGTCAGCAGCTTCGCTTCGCGCAACGGCGTGTCGTCGTAGCTCGAGCCCTGGTACTTCCGCAGCTTCGATTGCAGCCCCAGAATGTGGGCCTCGAACTGATGATCGCTACGCGGATATTCCTTCCGCAATAATTCGTATTGCTCGTCCGAATCGTAGTATCGCCCGCGCACGAAGTACGAGTTGCCCATCGCCATGATGGCGTCGTCCGCCAACGGCCCCGTCGGGTCATCGACGCGGATGTTGTCGTAGTTCTTCATCGCGCGGCCGACCGTGTCGAACAGCGGCCGCGTCTTGTCGAAGAAGTTCGGCGTCATCGCCCAGTGCGGACTGTACTGCGAGATTTGCTCCCAGTAACGAGCAATGGCGAACTGCCGCGTGACGCACTTATCCATGTGCTGCGAATTGGCGTATTTGCGAATCAGCGCCTCGTACGCGTTGCTCGCCTTCGAATAGCGGTTGGCGAAGAAGTAGCTCTCCGCCAGCATGAACATCGCATCCTGCTCGAGTTGCGAATCCGGCCAGCCGGCGGCGGCTTTTTTATAGTAAGTCGCGGCCTGATTGTATTTTTCGCCGCGGAAAAGCTTCTCCGCCTCGTCGAACTCTGCTTGGGCCTGTTGCTGATTGGGGCCCAGCCCGACCGACTCCTTCAGCCCGCTCACCTTCTCTTTGAATCCGACGTCGCCCAAGAGACCGCCGTGATCCTTCTCCTGCTTGTCCACCACCTTGGCGACCCGGGCATTCACCGGCCGGCCCTGTTGGTCGAAATAGCCCGGCGTTCCGTCAACGCGAAAGCCCTTGCCAGGATCGAACACGGCCGTCTTCTCATTGGCCTTCCACCACGGCTTGGTTCCCGGCGGAGCCTGTTTATCGCCCGACCAACTTGGCGACGGCAGATGTAACGAGGCGCACCCCAACGGCAACGCAAGCGCGGCCGTGCAAATCGCCGAGAACAGCCGGTGGGTGCAGAGCATGGGCGGAGCTTCGCGAACCAGACGAGAGCCATCAGACGTCCGCGCTAGCTGCGCGCACGCTCATGGCCGGAAAAAGTACGGCGCCTAAGCTTACAAGGTCAAGGGCACTCGGCTGCGTCTAAGCGCTCTCCCGCTGCCCGCCCGCCAGGCGCTCAATCCTCACCCGATCGATTCGCCGCCGGGTCGCCTCCAGCACGCTGATCCGTACCTTTTCCTGCCAGACGATAGCTTCGCCAGCCTGCGGTATCCGCCCAAGCTCCGAAAACACCAGGCCGCCAATCGTGTCGTAATCGCCGTCTTCAGGCAGCTCCAGATTCATCGCCTCATTGATCTCGTCGATGTGCGCCCGGCCAAGCGCCTCGATCGTGTCCTGATCGATCCGCTCGATTTCCTGAACGGCCTCGGGATCATACTCATCCTCGATCTCGCCGACGATTTCCTCAAGCACATCCTCGATCGTCACCAATCCCGAGACGCCGCCGTATTCGTCGAGCACCACCGCAATGTGCGTCCGCAGCTGCTGGAACATTTGCAGCAGATCGTCCACCGCCTTGGTCTCCGGCACGAACACGGGCTTACGCAAAAGCTCTCGCACCGCGGTGCGAGATTCCGCGTCGCCGGTCGCCAGCTCCGGCAGCAGGTCTTTCACATAGAGTATCCCGACGATGTCGTCGCGGGTCTTGTCGAACACGGGAATCCGCGTGTGACCCGACTCGATGGCCTCGGCGATCAGCTCATCCCACGGCGTCTCGACCGATACCATGTGCATGTCGGTTCGCGGCGTCATGATTTGCGACACCGTCGCGTCGCCGAGGTCGATCACGCCCTCAATCATCTCGCGGGCTTCGTCCTCTAGCAGCCCGCCGCGGTGCCCCTCGCTCACTATCGTGCGGATTTCCTCCTCGATGGCCTGAACGTCCTCCTGCTCGGGAGATCGGCCCGTCGCGCGGTGCAACAGCGCGTCAAACGCCTTGGCGCCCCAGGACAATGGCCGCGTCAGCACCGCGATCGCCTGCCACAGCGGCCAGGTGCGGAACAGAAATCCTTCGGCAAAAACCCGCGCGCTCGCCCATGGCAGCCACGTGCGAATGATCACTAGCACAAGCCCTGTCGCCAGCGATGCGCCGAGCAGCGCGCCGAGGGAATCGTGCAGCGGCGCCTCCCACTCCGCGGCCGCCCACACGGCTCCGGCCACCACGCCAATCGCGGCGGTGAACCCACCAAGGATTTCGACGCCGAGCGCCACGTCCTCGTGTTGTCTCAGGATTTTTCCGAACAGCTCTGGCTTGCCGCGCCGCGTGCAAATTTCCGCCAGATCGTGCCGCGAAAACTGCCGCAGCGCGCGGTACCCGAGGTTCAACAGCGCCGTCACTGCTAATGAAACAAGGCTGATCCAAAACAGCGTCTCAGCGCTCACGACGATCCTTCCTCTCGGGCCGCGCCCGTCCGCCAACGGACGTCACTTGGCGACGGCGTGATTCCCAGCCGCCGCAACACCGCGAGCTCCGCTGCCCGCATCTTCGATCCGGCCTCCGGCGCTTTATCCTCATAGCCCGCCAGATGCAGCGTGCCGTGGACAACGTACAGAACCAGCTCCTCCGCGGCGGACCAACCGGCCTCGGTCGCCAATTCAGCCGCCGTATCAATGCTCGCAACTATCTCGCCCACCAGCCGCGGCGGAGCGCTTTCCAGTGTGAAGCTCAACACGTCGGTCGGATAATCATGCTGCAAGTATTGCCGATTGAGCTGGTGAATCGTCGGATCGTCCACAATGGCGACGCTGATCATCCCCTCCGCGAACATCGTCCCTAACAACGCCGTTCGAACCGCCGCTTCGAGGCGTTCGACCTCGACGTCGGCATCCGTCTCATTCGCAACCAAGACCTCAACCAAACTCGAACGCTCCAATTCTCCCCGTAGGCTGGGTGCTCGCACCCACCTTTCCCTGTTCACAACCGAAAAGCTGTCCATTGGATCTGGCAAAAGCGGCGTCTCAAAAGGTGGGTGCAAGCACCCACCCTACGCAATTTCCTGGTCCGGGTACTTCACCCGGCCGTGATACACGGCGGTCAGCGATTTTACCAAACTTTCGCCAATCCGGCGGACTTCTTCCAAAGTCAGCCCGCATTCGTCGAATTGACCGTCCAACAGCCGCTTCATTGAGATGTCGTCGACCAGGTTTTCGATCCGCGACGGCGTCGGCTCCTTAAGCACCCGGCTGGCGCTTTCCACCGCGTCGGCCAGCATCAGAATGCCGGCCTCTTTCGACTGCGGCTTCGGTCCGGGGTAGCGGAATGAGCTTTCATCGAGCGCCCCGCCCTCGGGATCCTCCTGCACCTTCTTTTGATTCGCCTGCCGGTAGAAGTACTCCACCAACGTCGTCCCGTGATGCTGTTGAATAAAGTCGATGATCGACTCGGGCAGCCCGTTTTGCCGCGCGAGGTCCACGCCGTCTTTCACGTGGGCAATAATGACCAGCGTGCTCATTGCTGGCACAAGCGAATCGTGCCGATTATCGCCGCGCGTTTGGTTCTCCGCGAAATACCCCGGCTTGAGCATCTTTCCGATGTCGTGAAAGTAGGCGCCAACGCGGATGAGCAAGCCCCGCGCGCCAATCGCCTCCGCCGCCGCCTCCGCCAGCGAGGCCACGGTGATCGAATGGTTGTACGTGCCAGGCGCCCGGCGAATGAGTTCCTGCAGCAGAGGATGCGCGGGATCGCCCAGCTCGATCAAGCTCAGATCGGTTTCAACGGCGAAGATCTTCTCGACCGCCGGCAAGAGCACGGTCATCAGCGACCCGGCGATCACCGACCACAAGGCAATCGTGCCGCCTTCGCGCAACAGCGGCCCCCACGCCCGCTCCTCGAGTACACCGACGCCGACGGTCGTAAAGAACCCGACCGCCGCCGCGCAAAACCCGACCATGAACAATCGGCTGCGCGTGCGCACCTGCCTTAGCACGAGAATGGCGCCGACTGCCGTTGCAATCAGCGCCAGCGCCTCTCCCGAAACGTGCCCCATCGAGGTGACGATCACCAGCGCCACGCAGGCCGTCAGCAGTAGCGCCATTTCCTGTTGATACGCAATCGCCACGATCATCCCGAACAACAACAGCGGGATCACATCCGAAGCCCACGCATACTGGCTCAATACCGCCGCCGCCGCCACGCACAGCACAAACAACGCCAAGAGCGCCGCCAGCCTCAGCAGCTCATCCAACACGCGACGCTCGCGCCGGAAGAGATAAAAACCCGCCAGCGTGTAGAGCGCCACGAACATGCCCAGCCAGGCAAGGCTCCGCTGCAGCTTGGCGCCGATCGTCAGCCGAGCGACGTCCGCCTCGTATTCCGACTTGAGCAGCGGGTACGTGTCCTCGTTCAACGGCTCGCCCGCCTTGGCGAGCACATCCTTACCCTTGGTGAAGTGCTTTTTGACGTCCGGAACCGCGGCGGCTGCCTTGTCCTGCGCCGCCCGCGTCGCCGGCACGTTCAGCGTCAACGTCGAAACCAGTCGCGGACGCAGCCACGCGAACAGCCGCCCCGCCACGTCAATCGACGGCATTTTTTCATTTAGCGACTTTTGCAGACGATCCGCCGCCTGCACGATCCGCACGTCCGACACCGGAACCTGCGCCGCCACCATATCGGAACCCTTGGGCCGGACGAAAATCTTCTCCACGTTGGCGTCATGCTCGGGCGGCAGCTCGTCGAGCAACCCGCGCTGCTCGAACGGCGCCATCACTTCCGCCAGCTTGTCCTCGAGCGCGTCCAGCGCCCCTTCAGCCGCGAAAGCGTCGCGAAATTGTTTGAACTGGTCCGCCTTTTCCTTGGGCGTCGGCTCGGGCGTGCCGGGCGCAAGCGGCGGTTGGAATTTCGCCCACACCTCCGCGTCCGCTTTATCCAGCTTGTCGAGCGACTCCGCCTTCGCCAGTTTGCCGACGTCGCTCATCAGTTGCCCGCGAAGCTGCACCAGCGGCTCAGGGTTCTGATCGTATTCCGCAACTGCCAGCCGACGCGCTTCATCCCGTGCCTTGTTGGTGGCGTCCGGGTCAGGCCGCTCGAAATCGACCCGCGCGATAAGATCGCGTTTTGGAATCTCGCCGAGCCGATGTCGGAACGGCGGGTCCCAGGCATGGGTGAACACGAGCAGGAAAAGAGCCGCCAACGCACACATCGCCAGCCGCAGCAACAC
>JAICUM010000550.1 GCA_025935855.1 Pirellulales bacterium
ATTCCCCTCCCCTACTTCTTCTTCCCCTCCTCCTCCCCCGTCTCCAGCACCGCCAAAAACGCCTTCTGCGGAATATCCACCTGCCCAATCGACTTCATCCGCTTCTTCCCTTCCTTCTGCTTCTCCCACAGCTTTCGCGTGCGGCGAATGTCGCCGCCGTAGCACTTGGCCGTCACGTTCTTCCGCATCGCGGAAATGGTCTCGCGGGCGATGATCCGCGTGCCGATCGCCGCCTGCAGCGCCACCTCGAACATGTGCCGCGGAATCTCCTGCTTCAGCTTCTTGATGATCGCCCGCCCGCGCACGTCCGCGTCGCCGCGGTCGCACACGACGCTCAGCGCATCAATCCGCTCGTTCTTCACCAAGATGTCCATCCGCACCAGGTCGCCCGGCCGATACCCGAGCACCTCATAATCCATCGTGCCATAGCCGCGCGTGGTGCTCTTCAGCTTGTCGTGCATGTCGTAAATCACGTCCGCCAGCGCCAGGTCGTACACCAGCATCGCCCGCGTCGGCGACAGGTACTCCGTCCGCACGTACGTCCCCCGGCGATCGCTGCACAGTTTCATGATCCCGCCGATGTACTCGCTCGGCAGAATGAAGCTCACCCGCACGATCGGCTGCCGGAACTCCTCGATCTCCCCCTGGTCCGGCACGCGCTGCGGCGTGTGTACCTCCAGCACCTCGCCACTCTTCGTGACGATCTCATACGTCACGTTCGGCGCCGTCTGCACCAGGTCGATGTCCGCCTCCTGCTCCAGCCGCTGCTGCACGATCTCCATGTGCAACAGCCCCAAGAAGCCGCAGCGAAACCCAAAGCCGAGCGCGTCGCTAGTCTCCGGCTCGTAGTCGAAGCTCGGATCGTTGATCGCCAGCTTGTCGAGCGCCTCGCGAAGCTGCTTGAAGTCCTGCCCGTCGGACGGATACAGCCCGCAGAACACCATCCGCTTCGGCTCTTCGTACCCTTCGAGCGCTTCTGCCGGATGATCGCCGGTCACCGTCACGGTGTCGCCGATGTGGATGTTGCCGAGCGACTTGATATTGCAGATCAAATACCCGACCTGCCCCGCGCTCAACTGCGCGGCCGCCTTGCGGTGCGGCGCGAAATGGCCGAGCTCCAGAACTTCGTGAGTGGTACCCTGCTGCAGGAATTTGATTTTCTGACCCTTCTTCACCGTCCCGTTCATGATGCGGACGTAGGTGATGGCGCCGCGGAACTCATCGTAATGAGCGTCGAACACCATCGCCTGAAGCGTTGCGTGGGGATCGCCTTGTGGCGCCGGCACGCGCTCAATCACCGCCTGTAGGACGCCCTCGCACCCAAGGCCCGTTTTGCCGCTGCAACCGAGCACCTCGTCGGCGTCGACGCCCAGCGTCGAGACCATTTCTTCTCGAACCTCGTCCGGGCGAGCGTGTACCAGATCAATCTTGTTCATCACCGGCACCATCGTGAGGTCATGCTCCATCGCGGCGTACGCGTTGGCCACCGTCTGCGCCTCGACCCCCTGAAACGCGTCCACCAGCAGCACGGCCCCCTCGCAGCACGCCATCGACCGCGACACTTCGTAGTGAAAATCCACGTGCCCCGGCGTGTCGATCAAGTTCAGCTCGTACTTCTGCCCCTGGTGCGTGTAGTGCATCGTCACCGCGCGAGCCTTGATCGTGATCCCGCGCTGCCGCTCGATCTCCATGTCATCGAGCATCTGCTCCTTCATCTCGCGCTTGCTCACCGCGCCGGTGATCTCCATCAACCGATCAGCAAGCGTGCTCTTGCCATGGTCAATGTGAGCAATGATCGAGAAATTACGTATGTTCTTCGGCGAAATCATGGAAACCAGGAGCCCGACGCGCAAGCAAGGGCGGTTAAAAAATGAAGAAACCCGAACGACGAATGACGAATTCAAATACTGAAAGCACTAACCCAATTCCATTCGTCATTTGGAATTCGTCATTCGTCATTTCCCAGCGTATTCCCGCCGCGCCAACCCCGCGGCCCCGATGTACCCCGCGTCTCCGCCCAACGTGGCGAAGCTAATGTGAATTTTATCCCGCAGGCTCTCGATCATCCGCAAATGGGCCTCTTCGCGCAGCCGCTTCATGAACCGCTCGCCCAGCGGATGCCCCTCGCCGCCGAACGTCATCCCGCCCCCGATCACCACGCTCTCCGGGTCGATCGTGTGGATCGCCGTCACGGCCCCGATCGCCATGTACCGGGCGGTCTCCATCACGATCTCCAGCGACAAGTGGTCGCCGGCCTCCGCCTCCTGCGCGACCATCAGCGGCGTCAGCTCCTCCCCCGCATCCAGCCGCTTCTTCAAGCTGCTCGCTTCGCCTCGGTTCAGCTCTTCATGCGTCCGCCGCACGACGGCATACGCCCCGCAGTACCCCTCCAGCGTCCCCCGGATGCCGAGCGAATTGATCGGCGCCTCCGGATCGGAATCGATGATGATGTGCCCCAGCTCCCCGCCGCAGCTATGCACCCCCTCGATCAGCATCCCCTCGGTGATGATCCCGCCGCCGATGCCGGTCCCCATCGTGAACAGCACCATGCTGCGATGCTCGCGCGCGGCCCCGGCCCAGAACTCCCCATACGCCGCCGCGTTCGCATCGTTCGCAAACGTCACCGGCAGCCCGCACGCCTTGCTCACCAAATCTCGAATCGGCGAATTATGCCAATGCGGCAAATTGCCCGGCCCCAGCAGCATCCCCGCCGGAATATCCATCGGCCCCGGCGTCGCCAGCCCCACTCGAACGACCTCGCCCGGCTCAATGCCGCTCTTGCCCAGCAGCCCCCGCACCGCCTCCCCAATCCGCCGCGCCGCATCGCCCGGCCCGCTTTCCTCCGCCGTGTGAATCGACCGGGCGCCAACCGACCGCCCCTCATCGTCCACGACCCCAACCTTGATGTTGGTGCCGCCAACATCAACGCCCACAAACAACGGCCGCCGCGCCTCCCCCGCCGAAATGTGTTCCGTCGCTTCAGTCATCAAAATCACCGACGCGCAAAGCCTTCCCGCCGCTTGTCGCAAATCTGCCGTGGCGGACGGCTTAGCGCTATTCCTGAGCAAGGCCGCAACAGAGAACCCCCGGACTCATCAAAGCCCAGAAGTATAGACGCCGCAGAAAAACCCCGCAATTCAACCCGTTAACCAGTAGTGCCCTAACAGCAGGGTGGCAAACAGAGCCGCCGCCAAATTGTCCAATCTGGATACATCCGCCGCTGCATGAACCCCCAAGCTGCTAGGATGGCCGAGCTAGTCAATGACGTTTGGAGCTTCCCTGAGTTTTCGTGGCTGTCTTAATCAGCTAACCCG
>JAICUM010000409.1 GCA_025935855.1 Pirellulales bacterium
GCGTTCATCCTCGCCAAGCTGCGCGACGCCGGCCTCACGCCTTCCCCGCTGGCCGACCGCACCTCGCTCATTCGCCGGTTGTACTTCGACATGCTCGGCCTGCCGCCGACGCCGGAGGAAGTCGCCGCGTTTACGAAAGACAATCGCCCGGACGCATACGCCCAATTAATTGATAAAGTGCTCGCGAGCCCGCGCTATGGCGAGCGCTGGGCACAGCACTGGCTGGATGTGGTTCGCTTCGCCGAGTCGAACGGTTTCGAGACAAATATCGAGCGAAACAACGCCTGGCCGTACCGCGACTACG
The DNA here is from genome assembly GCA_025935855.1 of Pirellulales bacterium. Classification (GTDB taxonomy): domain Bacteria; phylum Planctomycetota; class Planctomycetia; order Pirellulales; family Lacipirellulaceae; genus Lacipirellula. The sequence continues at coordinate 305 of JAICUM010000409.1, forward strand.
TGATCGCGGCGCTCAACGACGACAAGCCGTACGACCAGTTCGTCGTGGAACAGTTGGCGGGCGACGCTCTGGACGAGCCGGCGGCCACCGGATTCCTCGTCGCCGGACCGTGGGACCAGGTGAAGAGTCCCGATCCGACGCTGACGCTCGCCCAGCGGCAGGACGAGCTGGCTGACATCGTCGGCACGACCGGGACGGCGTTTCTTGGATTGACCGTCGGCTGCGCACGCTGCCACAATCACAAGTTCGATCCGATTCTGCAGAAGGACTATTACTCCATGCAGGCGGTGTTCGCCGGCGTGCAGCACGGCGAGCGGCCGCTGCTGAAAGCCGCGAAAGCTGCAAACGACGGGCTGCGCGAGTCGGTCATGGCGGGCTCGAACGAAGAATATTTCTCGCCAACGCGCGCCCGAGCCGTGCGCTTCACGATTCGCGCGACCAACAACCAGATCGAGCCGTGCCTGGACGAGCTGGAAATCTGGACGGCCGCGAGCGACGGCGCGCCCAGCGCCAACGTCGCGCGGGCAGAAGCCGGCGGCCGGCCGAGCTCCTCTGGCGACTACGTCGGCAATCCGAAGCACGCGCTGGCGCACCTGAACGACGGGAAGTACGGCAACGATTGGAGCTGGATTTCCGACGCGCCGGGCAAAGGCTGGGTGCGGATCGACTTCGCGCAGCCTGCCATGATCACGCGCGTCGCCTGGGGCCGCGACCGCTTGGGCGGCTATGTGGACCGCGTGCCGACGGATTATTCGATCGAAGCGCTCGACGTGGACGGCCATTGGCGCGAAGTAGCTAGCTCTGCAAACCGGCGCCCCATGCCCACCGACACGCCGCTGGTTTACGCCGGTCGCTTCATACAGCCGGAGCAGCCGACGCACCGCTTGTATCGCGGCGATCCCATGTCGCCGAAGGAAGTGTTGGCACCGGACGCGCTCAGCGTGCTTGGCTCGCTCGGTCTGGCGGTGTACGCGCCGGAGCGGGATCGGCGCCTGTCGCTTGCGCGATGGATTGCCAGTGCGGACAATCCGCTGACGGCCCGCGTCATCGTCAACCGCATCTGGCAGCACCACTTCGGGACAGGACTGGTCGATACGCCTAGCGACTTCGGCGCCAACGGCTCGCGGCCGTCGCACCCAGAGCTGCTCGATTGGCTGGCGCGGGAGCTTGTCGAAAACGGCTGGTCGATCAAACACATTCACCGGCTGATCCTGCTGTCGAACGCCTATCAACAATCGAGCTCGCCGCGGCCGGACTGCCTGACGGTTGACGCCGGTTCGCGGCTGCTCTGGCGATTCCCGCCGCGGCGGCTGGAAGCCGAAGCCATCCGCGATTCGATGCTGCAAATCGCCGGCAATCTCGATTTGACAATGGGCGGCCCCGGCTGGCGGGCGTTCAACCCCAACGACAACTACGTGCGCGTGTACGAACCGAAGGAAAAGTTCGGCCCGGCGGAATGGCGCCGCGGCGTGTACATGCAGCGCATCCGGATGCGTCCTGAAGGCGTATTTGGTGGGTTCGACGCGCCCGACGGCGGCCAGGTTTGCCCGCGCAGAACGCGGTCGATCACGGCGATTCAGGCGCTAAACCTGTTTAACAGTCAATTCACGCTGGATGAGGCAGAGCGGCTGGCCGGGCGATTGAGGTCCGAAGCTGGTGAGGACGTGAGCCGCCAGGTGGAACGCGCGTTTGCACTTGCTTTCAATCGACCGCCGGAGCGTTCCGAGGCCGATGCTGCGAGAACGCTGATCGCCGAGCATGGCCTGCCGGCGTTTTGTCGCGCGATGTTGAATGCGAATGAGTTGATGTTTATTCCATAAGCGAACATTTAGCCTCGCCGCTTGCGGCGGGCACGCGGGGCGAGAGAGCGCGGCTATTGATGTTTAGAGTGAAAAACGAATTCAGGGTGCCACTGGCATCTTGCCAGTGGAAGTGCCAAGCGAGCACCCACTTCTGCACTGGCAAAATGCCAGTGGCACCCTGCCCGCGGGGCAAGCCCCCGCGGCTAAATGTTTACGACTATTGAAACGGCATGACTTCACCGCTTTCACGGCCTGGTCTTGATTTGCTTAGCCGGCGTGGCTTTCTTGGCCATACCGGCGCGGGACTCGGCGGCATTGCGCTGGCCAGCCTGCTGCAGAGGGATGGCTTGCTCGCTAGCGAATCGCCGCGATCCCCTGCCCTGACGCCCATTCGTCCGCGGATCGATCCCGTGCGGCCACACGCGGCGCGGCCACCGCACTTTCCGCCGCGCGCGAAGAACGTGCTGGTGATCTTTTGCTCCGGCGCCATCAGCCATCTTGATACGTTCGACTACAAGCCCGAGCTCATCCATCGCGACGGCCAGCCCATGCCGGGCGGGAATCAGCTCGTCACCTTTCAAGGCGAGAACGGCAACCTCGCGGCGCCGCGTTATCCGTTCCGCCCGCGCGGCCAGTGCGGCAAGATGACCAGCGACCTCTTGCCGCGACTTGGCGACTTGGCCGACGACATTTGCTTCATCCACTCGCTCACCAGCAAAACGAACACGCATGGGCCGGGCGAGAACTTCATGTCCACGGGGTTCACGCTCGATGGCTTTCCGAGCATGGGCGCCTGGGTGAACTATGCACTCGGCTCCGAAAACGAAGAGCTGCCGGCGTATGTGGCGATTCCCGACCCGCGGGGCGTGCCACAATCGGGCAGCAACAATTGGGCGGCGGGCTTTCTGCCGGCGGTGTTTCAGGGAACCGCCTTTAACGCGGCGCGGCCAGTGCGTCATCTCGCCCCGCCGCGTGGTTCCACGCCGGAGCGCGAGCAGGCCACGCGCGATTTTCTGCAGCAATTGAATGAGCGGCACCTGGCGCGCTTTCCCGGCGATGCGGAATTGGCCGCGCGGATCGCCAGCTACGAGCTGGCGGCGAAGATGCAAACCTCGCTGCCGGAAGCGGCGAACCTGGCCAGCGAGTCGGCCGGCACGCTGCGAATGTACGGCGCCGACGATGCGAATCCGACCAAGGTGGGCTTTGCACGGAATTGCCTGCTCGCGCGCCGGTTGATCGAACGCGGCGTGCGATTCGTGCAAGTCTTCAACGGTGCGTATGCGATGGGCGAAGGCATCGGCAATTGGGACGGGCACAAGAAAATTTACGAGCAGTATTCGCTGCACGGGCCGATTTTGGATCAGCCGGCGGCGGCGCTCATTGCTGATTTGAAGCAGCGCGGCTTGCTCGCCGACACGTTGGTGGTGTTCTGCACGGAATTCGGGCGGATGCCGACGTTTCAGAAAGGCGCCTCGGGCCGCGATCATAATCCGCAGGGCTTCACCGCGTGGCTGGCCGGCGCCGGCGTGCGGGCGCCGTTCAGCTACGGGGCCACGGATGAGTTTGGCTACAAGGCCGTTGAGAATGTGGCCACGGTGTACGATTTCCACGCGACGATTTTGCACCTTTTGGGGCTGGACCATCGCCGGCTCTCGTTCTACCACAATGGGATCGAGCGGCGGCTGACGGACGTGCATGGCACGGTGATTGAGCAGGTGCTTGGTTAGCGCGGGGCTGTCGCTTCGCGAGGGATTCCTGCTCGCGGAGCGAGCAGGCTACACTTGCTTTTGACAACGGGCCGTGCGGCGCTGGACAATGCCGCTATGGGCCGAACATTCGTCACCGCCGCCGCTGCTGCTCTATTCTTGTTCGCGCCGGCGTTGGCTGACGACGCGGTCAAGGTTCGCGCGCCCGCCGGTTACTTCGCTTTGCAACCGGGCGATCCGGTGGTGCTCGAGGGCAAGCGGCTTGTCACCGATCGGCAGCTTGCGCTGCCGAAGGTCGCGGGGCTCACGATTCGCGCGCGGTGGGCATGGCTGCATCCGCAGGGCGGCAAGTTTGACTTCAGCTTCATCGATTCGCAGGTTGCCCGTTGCCGGAGGTTGAAGAAGCCGTACAAACTGCTGGTGATGACGGGAAGAGAAAGTGCTCCGCGCTGGATCTCCGGGGAGTGGTATCTGGAAGCGCCGGTCCCCTGGTCGCCGCAACTGGCGGAACAATACGGCGCGCTCGTGGCTGAACTGGGCAAGCGCTATGCGAGCGATCCGCTTTTGGTCGGGGTCCACATCACGGGGCCGACTTTTCCGAGCGCTGAGATGCACCCCGCGCGCGGCATTGCCGGCGTCAAAGGGTTTAGCTTGAAAGCGATGTCCTCCGCGTGGGCCGCCTCGATCGACGACTACGCGAAGGCCTTTCCCGAAACCGCGTGCATCCTGTCGATCAGCGTGCAGCCGCCGGCCGATCGCTATCTCAGCGAAGTGGTGGCCTACGGCCGCTCGAAGCTCGGCCCGCGGCTGACGCTCGAGCATAATGCACTCA
>JAICUM010000104.1 GCA_025935855.1 Pirellulales bacterium
GCCTTTGGCTTGTTCGTGATCCAGGGCGGCGACGGCGCGAATAACAGCAACCCGACCACGTTTCGCCTGACGGACACCGTGACGAATCAATCGGTCGACGTGCCGATCCAGGTGGGTCCCGGCTGGGGAAACAACAACGTCTTCTTTCTGGGGGTGATCAACACGACGCCGTTCAACCAGGTGTCGATCCTCGAGGCCGGCGACGCGGCTGACGGAATGTTGTACGACAACGTCGTGGCGGGTCATGTTGTTCCGGAGCCCGGTTCGTTCGCGCTGCTGGCGCTAGGCGGCGCCTTGGCCTTGGGGCGATCAATCCGCTCGCGCCACCGCTGAAGGGCTCGATGACGCTGGATTCGCGGCTCTGAAGTAGCGCGGCCTACTCGACGGCGTTGCGAGTTGGCCGCTTAATGGCGCAGCTCGAGCTTGCTCAAGCGCCATTCAAGCGACTGGCCAAGGGCGGCGTCCAACCAGCGGGGCGCTTTCGCCTCGTCGGCGGATTCGGTTGCCGCTGACGAAAGACGGGCGTCAGCCGGGGACAACGATGAAACAGCTGGCGAAAGCGCAGGCCAGTCAGTCAGCGCATCGTCGTGAGCCTGTCGCGATGAAGCTGCTGGCCGCCGTGCCGGAACGTCGGCGAGTCGCCAGGAGACGTCAGCGCGGTTTAACCCCTGGAGGGCAAGCGGCAACTGCGGCGGTGTCCTGAGGGCATCGTCGTGGTGTAACGTCGGGTTGTCTGTTGACGTTGTGGCAACGCTGAGCGGCGCCGGTGTCGCCATTGCGACGAGAGCGTTCGCAGTCTCGCTCCCCGCGCTCGCGATCTGGTAATCGACGCCGAATTGGCCGCGCCACACGGCCAGATCAAGGCCGTTCACGAGCCCGTCTCGATTGCCGTCCGCGGGAAAGAACTCAGGCGAGTCGCCGCTAACTATGCTGAAGTTGTCGGCAAACGCCGTTGCCGTCAGCAGTTGCGACGCGGAGTTCGGCTGGGCCGCTAGCGCGACGAAATCCGCGTCGGTCAGCCGATCAAGATTGGCGCCCGTAGCATGGAGATCGACAAGCTCATTCGTTGCGAGCGGCTGCTGCTCGAAATAAATGGTGAAGGTGTGAGCGTTGAAGTCGAATAGCAACCCGAAATTATACCAAGTGTCCGACGACAGCTTTCGTCCGGCTTCGACAATGACGCCGTCCCCCTGCCGCTGGTAGACCAGATCCATCGTGGTCGCGTCGACTCCGAGCGAACCTAACAGGCCAAAGCCACCCGCGTCGTCGTAGGCCTGGACTCCCATAAATGGGCCTAACGCGCCGCTCACCGCGCCTGTGGCCGTGACGCGCATGTCCCAGGAAACGAAGACGAAGGGTCCGGTCGGGGCCTCGACACCGAGCGGCACGCCCCACCAGTTATCGGCCCCGGCCGCACGGTCGATGCGGACGGACTGAATGCCGGAAGCGGCGGTTGCTGATTGAACCGTAGCAGCGCCGGCCGGCGACCCCAACTGCTGCCAGCCAAACTGAGGACTGAGCGCGCCGTCGTGAAAGGGTTCAAAACCTTTGGCATCGAGAACGGCTTCGCCGGGCAGTCCGTTCATTCCCTGGGTGCGCTGCCAGACGAGAAAATCATTTCCGTCGATGTCTTGGTCGCCGTCATAATCGCCGGGAAGCCTTGACACGGCGTTGGCCGTCACGCGGTAACTGCCGCCGGCGGCAATGGCTGCTTCCTCGTTGGCACTCGTTCCCTCGGAGAACTGAACTTCGCCCACTTCCAGGTAAAAATTTCCACCGGCGCCTGAATTCCAATTGATGGCGCCGGCGACTCCGTCGGCGGCGACGGCAGACCCGATTTCAGTTTGGCCATCGGGCCCGAAGAGATGGAGCATGGCTCCATTCAGCGTTTGGAGCGTCACCTCCAGGCGATATTCCACGCCCGGTAGCGTTGTAAGGACGAACCAGTCCACGTCCCCGGTTCGATCGATAACGCCAGGGGTGCTGCCGGGAATCGATAGCGGCGTGGCGTTTTGGGGGTCATTGCCGTGGTCATCGACGCCCTTGATTTGAAGGTTGTAGTCTCCGAGCAGGGCGGCAGCGGGCGCCGAGACTTCAACGTAGTACAACCCGTCAGCCTGGGCGGTCCAGTCGAGGGCCGGCGCTCCCGAGCTTGACGCCAATTCGGAGGCGCCGTCCACGCTGATGATTCGCAGCGTGGCGGCAGACAAGGCGCCTAACGTAACGTCGAGATGATAGGGATCGCCGCCGACGGCCTGAAACGAGAACCAATCGACGTCGTTCGCAGTCTCGATGACGCCTGCCGTGTCGCTCGGATCGGAGATCGGCGTCGCGGTGAGGGCGTCGTTGCCATGATCATCGACCGTGGCGCCGCTAAGTTGAAAGCCGCCTACTCCGCCGGCGCCGTCGCTGACTTCCAGATAAAACGTTCCGGCCGCCGGCGCCACCCAATCGATGGCCGCGCCGGGAACGCTCGCTTCCTCAGCGGATATTTGCAAGCCGTCGGGGCCAACTAACCGCAAGACGGGCGTGTTAGGACCGACAAGATTGAACTGGTAGCGCACTCCCAAGACAGTGTCGAACCGGAACCAGTCCTGATCCTCGGCATCGTTGATGACGCCATTGATTGTCGTCGGCAAGGTCAGTGCAAAGGCGTTCGCGAGGTTGTCCCCGTAATCGTCAGCTCCGTTGATCACCAGACGATAGGCGCCGATCGACTGGGGCGTCGCGGCTTCAACGACGGCGTAGTAAACGCCATCGACGTCGGGCGAGAAATCGAGGCTCGCGCTCGCGCCGCCGCTATCGCTGGTGGACAAGACGGTCATTCCGTCGCGATCAACCAGGCTTAGCGACGTGCTGGCGAGCGATGTTCCTACGGCTTGGAAGTGGTACATCACGCCGGCCGTCGCTTGGAAAGAAAACCAGTCGCGGTCCCCGATCGATTCGATGGCGCCCGCGGTGACGCTCGGGTCGGTGACCAACGTGGCGACGCCGGACGTATTGCCATGATCGTCCTCGGCGAGCAATGAGACGGTGTAGGTCCCTTGCTCCTGGCCAGCGCCGCTGACTTCCAAAAAATAAAAACCGTCGGCGGGCGCCGTCCAATCAATCTGCGAGGCGGGCGCGGCAGGACCATCGTCGTTGACCGCGAGTACGGAAGTGCCGTTCACGTCGATCAACCGCAGGACCGAGTCAGAGAGCGTCCCCAGCGTAGTCGAAAAGTGATAGGTGACGCCGGCGAGGGCTTCGAAGCGGAACCAATCGACGTCGCCGAGCCGCAAGATTTTTCCCTGAATGTCGGCGTTGACGGCGACTTCTGTGGCGTGCAGCGCGTCGTTGCCGTGGTCGTCCGCCTCCAGCACGTCGCCGGACGCAATCATGCTAAACGATGTTTGCTGCGGATCATTTGACGCAAAGGCGACGATTCCCGAGTAAGACGCCGGAGTGCTCGCGGCTGACAGAGAGATCGTAAAACTCGCGGATTCCCGCGGCGAGATCTGTTCTGGAAATCCGCTGGCAGTAAATCCCGCCGGCAAAATAAGTCCGCTGAGCACCAGCTCTTCGCCGCCGTCGTTATCAATCGTGAATGTTTTGGTAATGTCGGGATTGCCTTGAATCACATCGCCAAAATCCAGCGTGCTTACGCCGCTTGCCAGGCGCGCATTGGTCGCCGCATCTTTGACGACGAGCTTGCTCCCGCTGGCGGTCACAATCAGTTGGCTTACCGCCGTATTGTTGCCCTCGTTGCCTTCAGCCACGGCGCCGTGATCGTCGCCGACGACGCCGACGTAATAAACTCCCGGGGCCAGGTCCGCGGGAATTTGCAGCGCGAGCTGTGAGCGCGCGACGGATCCGCCCGCCGCCAGTTGGTCGCTCACCTCGGCGAGCAACGTATCTGAAGCGTCGATGTGCTGGTCGCTCGACAGGTAAATGCCGCTAGTGAAGGATCCCGTCACGGCGCCGCCTTGGTTGGCGATCGTAAAATCGGCCCGGACAAGCCCGCCCGCCGTCGCCGTCGGTGAATCGAGCTGCAGGCCTGATGGGATGGTCAGGTTGCTGAGGCCGCCGCTCATAACCGCGTCCGCCAATGCGACCAGATCGATTCGATGGTACGTTTGCTCGGTGTTGGGGACATTGTCGTCCTCGTCATCGCCATCGAAAATCGGGATGCCGGTATCGCTGACCCATTCGGCGAATTGCGCAAGCGATAAGCGATGTCCGGTGGTCCGGAGGGCGAGATCCTGCATCAAGGCGGCAGCGCCGGTGACAATGGGCGCCGCCATGCTCGTGCCGCTCATCGTCGTCACGCCGCCGCCGATGGCCGCGGCGGTAATCGCCGCGCCGGGGGCGAACACCGTCGTTAGCGTCGGGTGGCGTTGGCTAAACGAGGTGATCCGATCGGGCCCGCTCGAATTATCCCGGGCTCCGCTGCCCCACTCCATCGCTCCGAAGTCGCCATCCCACACCGCGCCAATGGACAATGAGTTTGGATCGGAGGACGGATACGAGACGCCTGGCACTCCGTTGTAAGTGAAGAACGCGTTTCCAGAGGCTGAAGAGACAATGACGTCTTGCGCCGCAATCGCCGCTAACTCGTCGCTGATTCCCAACTCGGGCCGCGTCATCGCAACGCCGCTGTTGTCGCCAAAGCTGAGGGACATATTAACCGCGACAATGTTGTAGCTCTCGACATGCGTCGCCACCCATTGCAAGGCGGATTCAATCGAAGCCGCAGAGCCAAAACCCGAGGCGTCGAGCACTCGCAGCTCGATGATGTTCACGCCCGAGGCAATGCCTGGATACGCCGCGTCCTGCGAGGCCACAATGCTCGACACGTGAGTGCCGTGGCCGTTGAGATCGCTCGCACTGACGCCGTCAGACGCAAAATTGGCGCTGTAAACGATGCGATCGGCAACGCCGTCGCCATTGGCGTCCGGGCCGAAAAAGGGGTGATCCAAATCGGCGCCGGTATCGATAATAACGACCGAGTAGCCGGAACCATCGATGCCGACGAACCGGGGATCGCTTTTGAAGCTCGGCAGGCCAATCAGTTCTCCCGCGGTGGCCAGGGCTGCCGCCGGAGAATCGACTGCTGAAAGTGGCGCCGGATCCGCGATCGACGCGAACTGGTCGATCGGCGCGGAGGTCGTCATCACCGCTTCAGCGTGCGGCGCCAATGGCCCGGACGACAAGCTGTCGGTCCAAGAGGCGCCGCTGGCCTCGATAGGGTTTTGACCGCTGAGCGCTAGTCGCGCTTCAAGCAACTCGCCGCAGAACAAGCGGCGCGCCCGGCGCCTCCAACGGCGCTCGTTCCGACCCGTGCGTGCCATCATTGATCCTTCGGCGATTGCCTGCGGAAGCGCGACCCAGATGAAACTCAAAGCAACATTTGACTCTAGAGCTTTGCTCCGGCGCGTGCAAATCTTGTACGGCGGCGGCCTGTTCCGGAGCGATGAAGCTTCTTTGAATTCGGACGATCGGCCCTGTTGCAAGCTATCACTCCAGGCCGAAGCCTGCGTCCCATCGCCTTCTGAGCATGCCGCTCCATGTTCGTGAAATCGATGGGACGGCGCTTTCGTTCTCGGCTGTCGGCAAGGAAGACGGGCTCGTTGACCTCACTCGCCCAGTAAAAAACCGCTCAAACGAATCCGCTTAGCCAGCCAAGAAAATCGTGCGGCAATTCACCGCACTGGGCGGCAGCGAGAAGGCGTGACGCAAGTCATGCCATTATTCCAAGATTCGAGCGCGGTATTATCCCCACGAACGCGGGATAAGTTATTCCAGAGCCGCCGGCTGTGCATCGACCGCAACGCACGCGCCGTCGAGCGGCGGCAAGCCAAAACGGCTCGGGAAAATAGGGCTCCCGGCGGCCCTAGAACACCCCGTGCGAGTCGGTACAATGATTGGTCCGCTCGTATACTTTTCGCGGCTGAGAACTGAACGTCGCTTACACTGACTTTGCAGAAGAGTCGAAAGCAGCGCTCCGTTCTCAGCCGACTCGGGCGTAGCTCCCTTAGCTCAATTGGCAGAGCAACTGACTCTTAATCAGTAGGTTTTAGGTTCGAGCCCTAAAGGGAGCACTTCTTTTCGCTCGGTTCGCGGCACCTCACGTTCGACAGGTTCCTTCCGGCAGATGGGACTTACTAGATTAGCGCGTCGATCGTGACGAGGGCCAGCATGACGGCGCCGACGGCGAATTTGCCGATGGTTCCCCAGATGCGGCCGGCGAAGGCCCCTTTGGCGACTTCCATGCTGTGGCCGTGCGAGCGGCCGACCCAGGTTTCGCCGATGTAGGCGCCGAAAAAGGCGCCGGCCGCGCCTCCCGCGAGAGCGGCAATAGGCGAGCCGATGATGGCAATTGGCAGGCCGATCATCGCACCGGCGATGCTGCCGGCGAAGGCTCCGAAAAGTGATAGCCACATTGATCGGCGGCAGGCGCCGCGTTTCGCAGCGCCTGCCGCGCCGGCGGCGAACTCGATGATCTCGCCGAGGATGGCCAGTGCCAGGAGGATCCACACGGTGGTCCAGCTCACGCCGCGGCCATCGGCGATTGGCACGAGCCAGGCGAAGAGCGCGGCCGCCAGGAGCAGCACCCAATTTCCCGGCAAGCTGAGCAAATTCGCCAGCCAGCAAAAAACCCCGGCGGCAATCAGCACGAGGGCCAGCAAGTAATACAGCCAAGGATCCACGCCAGCATCTTAGCGAACCGATTCAGCCAGGGGGCGTATATTATTTGCACGCCGGTGGAATCCGCCATGGGACGGAAGTCTTGCCGCGTGAGCAAAAGGAGCCTGCGATGATCACCCTCCGCAAAGCCGCTGAGCGCGGACACGCCAACCACGGCTGGCTCGACACCTATCACACTTTTTCGTTCGCGTCGTACCGCGATCCGCAGCACGTGCATTTTCGCGCGCTGCGTGTGATGAACGAGGACGTAGTCGCGCCGGGGCAGGGCTTCGGCACGCATCCGCACGAGAACATGGAGATCGTCACCTATGTTCTTGAAGGGGCCCTGGAGCATCGCGATTCGATGGGCAATGGCGAGGTGCTGCGCCCTGGCGAATTTCAACGGATGTCGGCGGGGACCGGCATTACACATAGCGAGTTTAATCCCTCGGCTGCCGAGCCTGTCCACTTGTACCAGATTTGGCTGTTTCCCGAGCGTAACGGCATCGAGCCGAGCTACGAGCAGAAGCGGTTTGACGAGGCGGAGCGGCAAAATCGGCTGCGATTGGTAGCTTCGCCGGATGCGGCCGAGGGCTCGCTGACGATCCATCAAGATGCGCGGATTTACCTTGCGTCGCTGGAGGCTGGCAAACGAGTGGCTCACGCGCTGGCGCCCGGCCGGTATGCGTGGCTGCAAGTTCTGCGCGGGGCGGTCGCGTTGAATGGTGAGCAGCTCGATACGAGCGACGGCGCGGCGGTCAGCGATGAAACGCTGCTTGCGATTTCGGCCACGGAGAACGCCGAAGTCATGCTGTTCGATCTGCCGTAATCGGAGGCGGTCAGCCTGACGCAGCGCGCCTTGTATCGCGGCATTCTTGCGTCATACCTTCGCGAGTCTGGCTTGCATCGCTCCAGCGGTGTTCAGTACGCGGCCACTTCGCGAGCGCATGTGATGCGCCTGCGCGACGCGCAACCAGGTTCGCGAAACTTTATTTTTCGCAACGCTCATCATCGCTTTCTTGTCATGAGTAGCGTTTCCCGAAGAAGACGCTCCTTTGGTTGCGACGCCTTGTCGCATCTTGTGAATAAGCGCCAGTGACGCGCGCGTTTGCGAACAGCCACTCTGGAAGCGCGCAAAGCGGAGGAACGCTTATTGCAAGCGTCCGCCGTTCACTTCGCTCCGGCCGGGGCCGGGCAAATCGTTCGCGACGAATTGCCGCGGGCGTCTTCAAGGTCGGCTCTTGCATCTTGGTCGACGTGCTTCGTTCTCAGGTATCCGCCGCGCCAATCCCTTGGCAACAACTTAGCCGCGTAGTCGTGCTGCGCGCCTTGTATCTGGGCGACATGCTGTGCAGCACGCCGGCTCTGCGAGCGCTGCGGCGGGCGGCCCCACAGGCCGAGATCACGCTGCTCGGCCTGCCGTGGGCAGAGGAGTTTTGCCGGCACGTACCGCGGCTGGTTGACCGCTTCGTCGCCTTCCCTGGCTATCCGGGTTTGCCTGAACAGCCAATCGACGCGGAGAAAATCGGGCAGTTCTTCGATTGGGCGCAGCACGAACGATTCGATCTCGCGATTCAACTGCATGGCAGCGGCTCCCATGTGAACGACGCCCTACAGCTTTTGGGCGCCAAGCACACGGCTGGTTTTTTTATCAACGAGGATGACTGCCCGAATCCGGCGACATTTATGCCGTGGCCCGCGCGGGGCACGGAAGTGGAGGGGAATTTGGACCTAATGCAGTTCCTCGAAGCGCCGGCAGTGGGCACAGAGTTGGAGTTTGAGATTTCGGAGGCGGATCGGGCGCGTCTCGATACCTTACTCGAAGCGCAGAGCAGCCCGGCTCAGGGATATGTATGCCTTCACGCGGGCGCCAAGTGGCAAAGCCGCCGCTGGCCGCTGGAGAAGTTTGCGGCGGTCGCCAACGCGCTCTCGGCGGCCGGACATCCGATCGTCCTTACCGGCGGCGCGAGCGAACGATCGTTGGTGGCGGAGCTCAGTAGGCGACTGCATCGGCCGTATGCGAACCTTTGCGGGCTAACGGACTTGGGCAGCCTCGCGGCGGCGGTTGAGCGAGCGCGGCTCGTCATCACCAACGACACCGGCGTCTCGCACGTGGCCGCCGCCATGCGGACGCCAAGTGTGGTGGTGGTGCTGGGTTCTGATCCAGAACGCTGGGCGCCGCGCGATCGGCAGCTTCACGAAATCGTAAGCGGAAGGCTCGATTGCCGACCGTGCCCTCGGCAAGTTTGCCCGCAGGATCGTCGCTGCGGCGAGTCAGTGACGGTGGACGAGGTGCTCGCCGCGGCGCATCGCGTGATCAACCGCACGCAAGCGCTTGCGGATTCGGCTGAACCGTTCGAACCAGCCGCGAGCGAACCGCTTAAGAAATCACTCGTCGGAGGCCCCGCATGCGTCGCCTGAAAATCCTCACCTGGCACGTCCACGGCAATTACCTGTGGTACCTCTCGCAGGTGAAGCACGACTTCTACCTGCCCGTGCGTGAAGAACGCGACGGGGGCTACAGCGGTCGCGGAACGACATTTCCCTTTGGCGACAATGTCCATGACATCCCCGTGGACGAGGTCACCGGCGCCGACTTTGACTGCGTGCTATTCCAGCATCGCCGGAATTACGAAGTCGATCAGTACGACATTCTTTCGACCGAACAGCGATCGCTGCCGCGGATTTATTTGGAGCACGACCCCCCACAAGAGCATCCGACCAACACACGCCATTGGGCGGACGATCCGAACATGCTCTTGGTACACGTCACGCCGTTCAACGCGCTGATGTGGGACAGCGGCCGGACGCCGACGCGCGTGATCGATCACGGAGTGCTTGTGCCGAAGGACGTTTGCTACACGGGCGAGCTAGGGCGCGGCGTCGTGGTGATCAACCATCTGAAGGATCGCGGCCGGCGGTTGGGCGTGGATGTGTTTGAAGCGGCCCGCGAGCAGGCGCCGCTGGACTTGGTGGGCATGGCGGCGGAAGAACTCGGCGGCATTGGCGAAATCAAACCGACCAAGCTCGCCGCGTTCATTTCGCGCTACCGCTTCTTTTTCAACCCGATTCGCTATACCAGCCTCGGCTTGGCGGTGCTCGAAGCCATGTCGATCGGCATGCCCATCGTCGGGCTGGCGACCACCGAAATGGTTACCGCCATCCAGAACGGCCACTCCGGATACGTGGACACGAGCCTCGATCGGCTGATCGAGCGCATGCACGAGCTGATTGCCGATCCGGCCGAAGCGCGGCGGCTCGGCGAAAACGCCCGGCGGTTCGCCATGGAGCGTTTCAACATTCGCCGGTTCGTCGCCGATTGGGAGCAAACGTTTGCCGACGTCACGATGACCCGCCGCCGAAGAATGGCCACCGTCACCGCTTAGGAGCACACACTGATGAGTCTTCGAATTGCCATGGTCAGCGACCATGCGTCTCCTCTGGCTGCCGCCGGCGGCGTCGATAGCGGCGGGCAGAACGTGTACGTCGCCCAGCTCGCCCGGCATCTGGTGCGCGCCGGCCATCATGTGGACGTCTACACGCGGCGGGATGGTCCGACGCAGCCCGAAACGCTCACCTGCCCGGACGGATACCGCGTCATCCACGTTCCGGCCGGTCCGGCGCGGGCGATTCCCAAGGAAGACCTGCTGCCGTACATGGACGGCTTCTCGCGCTATGTACTCGCTCGGCTGTCACGCGAACCGGCGGACTTGGTACACGCGAACTTCTTCATGTCGGCGCTCGCGGCGATGCGCGTGAAGCAGGCGCTCGGGATTCCGTTTGTCGTCACGTTCCACGCGCTCGGCCGGGTGAGGCTGCTGCACCAGGCGGAGACCGACCGTTTTCCGGTTGAACGCATGGTGATTGAAGATCGCGCCGTGGCGACGGCGGACGCGATCATCGCTGAATGCCCGCAAGACGTCGAAGACCAGCTCGCGCTGTACGACGCCGACCGCCGCAAAATGCACGTCGTTCCCTGCGGCTTTGATCGGGACGAATTATGCCCACTGGGAAAATCCATTGCGCGGCGAGTCCTGGGGCTCGACCGCTCGACGCCGATCGTGCTGCAATTGGGTCGGCTGGTGCCGCGCAAGGGCGTCGATGACGCCATACGCGGCTTTGCACGCGCCGTGCTCACACATGGCGCGGCCGCGAGAATGCTGGTCGTGGGCGGTGATTCCGAGCGGCCCGATCCTGCGATCACGCCGGAAATCGCCCGACTGCAAAGCATCGCCCGCGCCGAAGGCGTTGAGTCGCGCGTCACCTTCGTCGGCCGGGCCGATCGCGAGCGACTGAAGTACTACTACAGCGCGGCCAACGTGTTCATTTCGACGCCGTGGTACGAGCCGTTCGGCATTACACCGCTGGAGGCGATGGCCTGCGCGACTCCGGTCGTCGGGTCGAACGTCGGCGGCATTAAGTACTCGGTAGTTCATGAACAGACCGGCTATCTCGTGCCGCCGCACGATCCGGATGCCATCGCGGCCTGCACGGCGCGGCTGCTGAAGGACCCCGAATTGTGCCGGCAAATGGGCCACCTGGCGCTGGCCCGCGTGCGGTCGATGTTCACGTGGGAAAGCGTGGCCGAATCGGTCGAAGCCGTGTATCACGCGGTGCTCGATCGTCGGCCGGCGAGGAAACGCAGCCGAAGAGCCGTGCCCGGCACC
>JAICUM010000114.1 GCA_025935855.1 Pirellulales bacterium
CCGCTCTGATCGATGCGGACGGTGACGCTGTCCTTCTTGGTGGTGTTTAGCTCGATCCAACTGCCGCGCTCGGGAATGACGCGGCAGGAGTACATCCGCCGCTCGCCGGGGTCCATTTCCGAGACGAAGTCGATGCCGGGCGAGCGGTGAAGCTGCGAGACGACAACGCGTTCGGCGCCGTTGATGATGAACTCGCCGCCGCCGAGCATGATCGGCAGGTCGCCGAGATACACCTCTTCCTCGACCGGCTGATCTTTGTGCAGGCGCAGCCAGATGCGGAACGGCCGGCCGTAGGTCAGGCGCAGCTGACGGCACTCATCGGTGCTGTAGCGCGGCTTGCCGAGCTCGTAGCGCAAGTACTCGAGCTTGATCGTTTTGTCGTAGCTTTCGATCGGAAAGATTTCTTGCAGGACCGCTTCGAGTCCTTCGCCTTTGCGCTTTCCGCCCGTGCCGCCGTTGTATTGGAGGAAGCGCTCGTAGCTTTCCGTCTGGATTTGGGTCAGGTCGGGTATGTCAAAGGCTTCTCTGCCGCTGCCGAATTTTCGAATGTTCTGGGTAACCAGCCGCCGCTGAGCCGTGACTGCCATAGGGCTTGCCTGCTCCGTTCTTACTTGGTGGATTTTTTGAAGCGATCGCCAACACCGGCGACGGACCTGCCACAGCCCCAACGGGGCGGCAGTCAATAGCCAGGGGCGCAAGCCCCTGGAAATCCGCCACCGAATGAGATCCTAAGCCCCAACGGGGCGACAGCTGGCAGCCTTTCGCACTGTCGCCCCGTTGGGGCTTAGGGCTCCCCTGGTGATCGCAGCCAGGGGCTTGCGCCCCTGGCTATTTACTTTCGCCGCGTTGCGGCTCGTTCTCCAAACAGCCTTCAGGGCCAGGACTACTTCACCGCGACCTTGGCGCCGGCGTCTTCGAGCTCCTTCTTGAGCTTCTCGGCGTCTTCCTTCGAGACGCCTTCCTTGACCTTGCTGGGGACGCCTTCGACCAGGTCTTTGGCTTCCTTCAGGCCCAGGCCGGTGGCGGCGCGGACGACCTTGATGACGTTGATCTTGTTCTCGCCGAAGCTTTCCATGACGACGTCGAACTCGGTCTTCTCGGCCGCCGCTTCGGCAGGGCCGCCAGACACGGGGCCGGCCATCATCACGGCGCCGCCGGCGGCCGGCTCGATGCCGTGGACGTCCTTCAGGTAATCGCTGAGCTCCTTCGCCTCCTTAAGGGTCAGCTTGACGATCTCATCGCCCAGCTTCTTGGTGGCGGCGGAAAACTCCATAACGGCTGCTTCGCTCATGACAAAAAACCCTTTCGCGCTATGCCGGACCTATCTGTACGGCTGATGTGAACGGATGGTTCGAATATTGCAAATAGGCCAGTAACCATTGGCCATTCGCCATTTGAAAACAATGTGAAATGACCATTGGTCATTGGCCGATGTTCAATCAACTTTCCTCGCCTTCGGACTTCTTCTTGATCTGGCTGCCGAGCTTCGCTCCGGGGCCGAGCAGTTGCGCGCTGAGCGTGGCGCCCGGCGACAGAATTTGGCCGACCAGGATGCTGAGCTGCTCGGCGCGGCTCGGCCATTTGCTGATTTTCTTCACGTCGTCGGCGGCGAGCTTCGAGCCGCCCATGACGCCGCCCTTGGGAGCGAACTTCTCGAAGGCCTTGTCGTCGATGAACTTCGTGACTTCCTTGGCCAAGGAGACGATGTCCTCGGCGCCCCAGACGACGGCGGCCGAGCCTTCGACGCCTTCGAACGCCGGGGCCAGGGCCGTCCCTTCGGTCGCCCGACGGGCAAGGCTGTTCTTCACGACCAGCAGCTGGATGTTCTTCTCGCGAAGCTTCTTACGCAGCTCGACGTTCTTGTTGGCCTCGAGGCCGGCGATATCGACGACCAACAGGTCGCTGACGCCGTCGAGACGCTGCTTGAGGTCGTCGCTGATTAGTTGTTTGAGGTATTTGCTCATGGGAAACATTCCATTGCAAATTGGCCATTAGCCAATGGCCATTGCAGATTTCAAATGGTTACTGGCCAGTGGCCAATTTGCAATTTCATTAAATCGCGAGGCGGACGCTGGGGCTCATACTGCCGGCGAGGTGGGCGCTCTTGATGTAGATGCCCTTCACCGCCGAAGGCTTCAGGGAAATGATCCGGTCGAGGAACGCTTGGATGTTCTCGGTCAGCTTCTGGGCGTCGAAGCTCAGCTTGCCGACCGGGGCGTGGACGTTGCCGGCCTTGTCGTTGCGGAACTCAACCTTGCCGGCCTTGTATTCACCGACCGTCTTGGCGACGTCGGGCGTTACCGTGCCGGCGCGGGGCGACGGCATCAGTCCGCGGGGGCCGAGGACGCGGCCCAAGGGGCTCACGACCTTCATCATGTCGGGCGAAGCGATGCAGGCGTCGAACTCCGTCCAGCCGTCCATGATTCGCTTGGCCAGATCCTCTTCGCCGACGACGTCGGCGCCGGCGGCCTTCGCCGCTTCGGCCTGGGCGCCCTTGGCGAACACGACGACGCGGAGCTGCTTGCCAATGCCGTGCGGCAGCACGATCGAGCCGCGGACGATCTGATCGGCCTGGGCCGCATCGACGCCGAGGCGGACGACGATATCGACCGTCTGGTCGAACTTCGTGCCGTCGAACTGCTTAATCGCCTTGACGGCCTCAGCCACCGGCAGGGCCTGGGCGGGCCGCTTCTTTTCAGCGGACTTCAAACGTTTGCTTAGTGTTGGCATGCTTCCAATTAACCTTCTACAACGAGTCCCATGCTGCGCGCGGTGCCTTCGATCATGCGGACGGCATGGTCGACGTCGCGGGCGTTGAGGTCGTTCATTTTGACGTTGGCGATTTCCGCGAGCTGGGCGCGGGTGACCGTGCCGACTTTGGTTTTGTTCGGCACGCCGGAGCCCTTGGCCAGGCCGACGGCTTTCTTCAGCAGCACCGCGGCCGGCGGGCTCTTGGTGTAAAAATCGAACGACCGGTCGTTGTACACGCTGACGACGACGGGAATCATCATCCCGGCCGCGTCGCGAGTGCGGTCGTTGAACTGCTGGACGAATTGGCCCAGGTTGATGCCGTATTTACCGAGCGAAGTGCCGACCGGCGGCGCGGGGGTGGCCTGCCCGCCGGGGATTTGGAACTTCGCGACGCCGACTAATTGTTTTGCCATGGAACTGCCAGAGCGCGACCACCGGTCGCGGCTTTTTGTTACGCGACCAGCGGTCGCGGCTTTCTGTTAAACGTTTTCGACTTGCCAGTATTCGAGTTCGACCGGGGTGCTGCGGCCGAAGATGTTGATCATGACGGTGATCTTGCCGCTTTGCGGGTCGATCGTGCCGACTTCGCCCTCGAAGCCTTCGAACGTGCCGTCCTTGACCTTCACGCGGTCGCCCGACTTGAAGCGGATGTCCAGCTTCGGCGCCTCGGCCGATTCTTCTTCCTCGGTCTGAACGATGCGGGCCACTTCGTGCGGCAGCATGGGCGAAGGGTGCCCGCCGGCGCCGGTGAAATCGCCGATGCCGGAGGTCTCGCGGACGGCGAACCACGTGGCGTCGTTGATGCACATGTGGACGACGATGTAGCCCGGGTACAGCTTGCGCTCGACGACCTTCTTTTTGCCGCCCTTGAATTCGGTGACCTTCTCGGTCGGAACGATGATTTGGATGTCGCCGTCGGGCGTCTTGGCGAAGTACTCCTCGAGACCTTCGACGCGAACCTTTCGCTTCAGCGCGTCGGCGATGGAGCGCTCGCGGTTCGACTGAACTTTGAGGATGTACCAGTTGTATTCGATCGGGCCGTGCTGAGCCCTTTCCCGGGCTTTTTCCTCGTCAGAACCGGTGAGCGCGGCGCGGGTGAGCGGCTTCTGCTCGACCGGGATGACCTCGGCGCCGTCGTCCTCGTCCGGCACGTGGCCGGAGACCTGCGCGGCGGCATGCCCGTTGTCCAGCGAGGGCGCATCGTGATGCACCGCGGCGGCGCTTTCGCCCGCGCCACCGGGACGCTCTTCAGCCGGATTGTTCGGTTCGTCGCTCACGTTGGATCTTGCCTTTTGCCGATCGAGCCGCCGCCCTGCGGGCCTTACTTGTTGGTTCCCAGCAACCAGCCGATAAACGCTTTCAGGATGATGTCGTAGCTGAACAAAATCGCCGTCAGCAAAAAGATCACCACGATCACCACCAAGGAAGCTCGAAACAGCTCCGGCTTGGAGGGCCAGGAGACCTTATTCATCTCGTTTTCGACCGAAATCAAAAACTCGGCGAAGCGCGGGATGTTCACGATGCGAAACGACGCCCATGTGCCGATCACGAACAAGGCGATGGGCACGCCATATTCGCGGGCGAAGCCCTCGCCGATTTGCGTGGAGCTCAGCCGCCAACAGCCGACCGCGATGCCGATCACCAGCGACGCGAACGTGATCTGGCGGGCGACCTTGCCCTGGCTCCACTTGTAGCGTGAACCCGTAAACATTCCTGCAATTAACTCAGCCACGTGTGCGTCCTTCGGATAAAGCTGTCAGCCAACAGCCATCAGCTCTCAGCCAGAAAACCTGTTCTCGTCCGTTCCCTCTGGCTGACGGCTAATAGCTGACCGCTAACAGCTTCTTCCAGCAGGGGCGGCGGGAATCGAACTCGCAACCCCCGGTTTTGGAGACCGGTGCTCTGCCAATTGAGCTACGCCCCTAGGTCGAAATTACCGAATGACGAACTCCGAATGACGAATGAAGGAGTGCTATGCCTTCCGTCATTCGTCATTCGTCATTCGGTAATTCGTCATTACTGTTACTCCACAATCTTCGTCACGACGCCCGAGCCGACGGTGCGGCCGCCTTCGCGAATGGCGAAGCGGACGCCGTCGTCCATGGCGATCGGCTTCATCAGCTCGACCGCCAGGCGGGCGTTGTCGCCCGGCATGCACATCTCGGCGTCGCCCACCAGGTTCGCGGTGCCGGTGACGTCGGTCGTGCGGAAGTAGAACTGCGGACGGTAGCCGCTGAAGAACGGCGTGTGCCGGCCGCCCTCTTCCTTCGACAGAACGTATACCTCGGCCTCGAACTTGGTGTGCGGCGTGATGCTCGCCGGCTTGGCCAGCACCTGGCCGCGCTGGATGTCTTCGCGCTTGACGCCGCGGAGCAGGCAGCCGACGTTGTCGCCGGCCTGGCCCTGATCCAGGCTCTTGTTGAACATTTCGACGCCGGTGACGGTCGTCTTGGTCGGCGCTTCGGTCAGGCCGATGATCTGCACTTCCTCGCCGACCTTCACGATGCCGCGCTCGATCCGGCCGGTGGCCACGGTGCCGCGGCCTTCGATCGAGAACACGTCCTCGATGGCCATCATGAACGGCTTGTCGATTTCGCGGACCGGCTCGGGAATGTAGGCGTCGATGGCATCCATCAGCTCGCCGATGGGCTTGGCCGCCTCGGGATCGGTCGGCCTTTCGTAGGCCGCCTTGGCGTTGCCGCGGATAATGGGAATCTCATCGCCGGGAAAGCCGTGGTTTGTCAGCAGCTCGCGAATTTCGAGCTCGACCAACTCCAGCAACTCCGGATCGTCAACCAGATCGCATTTGTTGAGGAACACGACGATGCGCGGCACGCCGACCTGGCGGGCGAGCAGAATGTGCTCGCGGGTCTGCGGCATCGGGCCGTCGGCGGCGGACACGACGAGGATGGCCCCGTCCATCTGGGCGGCGCCAGTGATCATGTTCTTGATGAAGTCGGCGTGGCCCGGGCAGTCGATGTGGGCGTAGTGCCGCTTGGCGGTCTCGTACTCGACGTGCGAGACGGCGATGGTGACGGTCTTGGTTTCGTCGCGGACGGTGCCGCCCTTGGCAATATCGGCGTAGGACTTGGGTTTGGCCAGACCCTTAGCGCCCTGGACCGCCAGGATGGCGCCGGTCGTGGTCGTCTTTCCGTGGTCGATGTGCCCAATGGTGCCGACGTTGACGTGCGGCTTGGTGCGAGTGAATGTATCCTTGGCCATGTTTCTCCCTACAAAATCAAGTAGCTGTTAGCTATTAGCGGCTAGCTATTAGCTGAAGGTGGTTACCGCGTTTTCCGACTCGTCTTTCTGGCTAAGAGCTACCCGCTAATGCCAGTAGCTCCGCAAAAGCTGCTGATGAGACTTGAACTCATGACCTCGTCCTTACCAAGGACGCGCTCTACCAACTGAGCTACAGCAGCGTAAAAGCTGTCAGCTTTCAGCGATCAGCTGGTCAGCTCTCGAAATCTCACTTCTGTCTTTTGGCGCCCCTTGACTTAGCTGTTTGCTTTGCAGCACTCCAAAGCGGGTGAAGGGAATCGAACCCTCGTCATCAGCTTGGAAGGCTGTTGCTCTACCATTGAGCTACACCCGCAGTGCAAATGACGAATGTCTCAATGACGAATGACGAATGGATTCGCCCGTCGCCACCAACGCTCTCATGTCAAACTGAATTCGTCATTCGGCTATTCGTCATTTATTTCCAGTGGGGAGTGCAGGATTCGAACCTGCGAAGGCATAAGCCATCAGATTTACAGTCTGACCCGTTTGACCGCTTCGGTAACTCCCCGGTTGTTGTCAGGCGTCGCCCCTCGCACCGAGGCGCGCCTGCCGAAGCACTCGCGTGGTCAGAGCGCTTACCTAAAAATCGAGGGCGCCTCCGCGCGCCGGCAGCCCCGCCCTTAAGTGAGTGACCGTCTCCAGCGCCCGATCGGTTCGCGACAAAGCGCACCGCCCCGCGGTTGAAAGCCATTTCCGCGGCCAGCGGGCGTCTCCTGGCAGAGCTAGCGGGGGGACTTGAACCCTCAACCTGCTGATTACAAATCAGCTGCTCTGCCAATTGATCTACGCTAGCCGAAGGTAACCGTTCACAGCCTGAGACCAGTCCGGAATAGCCTAACGGGGGGCGAGCTTGTGCGAATCAACTAATATACCGAAGGCGCCGAAGGTGACAAGGCGGCGAAAAAACGAAAAATTGGACCGGGAAATGCTAGCGGGGGCCGGCTTTTGTGGCAAGGACCGGGAACTGCGGGCCGGGGCTTGGATGCGGGGCCAGGCGTGAGGGCGGTCTATCGCTATCAACGACCGGGATGTGCCAAGCGGGCCATCAGCGTTTTAGCCACGGGCCGGCGGTTTTGGCTGCGTTGGATGGTGGAAGATATACTTGTTTAGGCTTCCCTTTGAGCACGGGCATGCGTTTGAGGGTGAAATGACTTATCGTGGACACGTCAGAAACGGGCTGATCACCCTCGATAACGCCATGCCGCTTCGGGAGGGCGCCGAAGTCACTGTGGAATTCGTCGATCCGACCAACGCCTCGGCCAGGGAGGCAGCGGACTTGGCCTCGGTCCTATTAAGGCACGCCGGCAAAGGCGAGGGATTGCCGGCCGACCTGGCCGCTCAGCACGACCACTACGCCCATGGGAAGCCGAAATGGTGAGGCTCACGTTTCCGGATAGCTTCTATTTGCTTGCGCTCTTCAACCGGCAGGATAGCGCCCACGAGCGAGCCCTTGAGGCGTCTCGGTTACTTCAAGGAATGCTTTTGACGACCGATTGGGTCCTGACGGAAGTTGCCGATGCGCTGAGCGCTCCGGCCAACCGGGTAGCATGCGGCAATTTTTTGGACGACCTTCGTCGATCGCCCGCCGTGATCGTCGAGCGATCGTCCGCGGAACTTTTTGAGGCAGGGTGGTCGCTCTACGGCGAACGGCCGGATAAAGAGTGGTCGCTGACCGACTGCATCTCTTTTGTGGTAATGGAAAAGCATGGCGTTGTTGACGCGCTGACGGGCGATCATCATTTTGAACAAGCTGGATTTCGTGCCGTTTTGAGATGATCGATGGGCGAAGGTTGCAACGAGTCACATCAGAACTCGATCAAAGAAGGACATCATGAACACGCGACAACTATTTAATCGTCTCTGTATTGCGTTGATTCTGGGCCTGTTGACCGCCGGCGCCGGCTTCGCGGCTGACTCGCCGAAACAGCAAGAGGCGCCGAAGCCTGACAAGGACGGCTGGTACAGCCTGTTCAATGGCAAGGACCTGACCGGTTGGAAGATCTCGAAGGACAGTCCCGAGACGTTCAAGGTGGAGGACGGGGCGATCGTGGCCAACGGGCCGGTTGCCCACATTTACTACGAGGGCCCTGTGAACAAGGGCAACTTCAAGAACTTCCAGTGGAAGTGCGAGATCATGACTAAGCCGCACTCCAACTCCGGCATGTACTTTCACACAAAGTACCAGGACAAGGGCTTCCCCTCCAACGGCATCGAAGTGCAGGTGAACAACACGCACAGCGACCCGATCAAAACCGGTAGCCTGTACAAGATTAAAAACATCATGAACGACTCGCCGGCGAAGGATAACGAGTGGTTCACGCAGGAAGTGGACGTCCAGGGACGGCACGTCACCGTGAAGGTGAACGGCAAGGTGGTGAATGAGTACACGTTCCCCGAGGATTACAAACGCGAAGCCGGCTGGGAGCACAACGTGCTGTCACCCAAGGGCGGGACGTTTGCTCTGCAGGGGCATGATCCGGGGAGCGAAGTTCATTATCGAAAGATACTCGTGAAGCCGCTGCCCTAATTGGCGGCAGCGTCGAAATCGGCGCAGGCATCGCGCGCTGGCGAGAAGGACCGCTTGCGGCCGATACTCTTGTGGGGCGTTCGTGGCAGGCGATAGAATCGAGCGCCGCGGCCGCATCGCCGCTTCAGTCGCTCAAAAACTGCCGAGAATGACCCTCCATGAACCGTACGGCACGACAAGAACTGCTGGTGTTTTCCGCCCTGCTCGCCTTTGGCGTGGTTGGCCGCTGGGCGGAGCCCTCGTGGAATTTCACTCCACTGGCGGCGGTGACGGCCTTGGGGGCGTGTTACTTTCGCAGCTGGCTGCCGGCGGTGCTGCTGCCGTCGGCCATGCTGGTGATCTCGGACCTCGTCCTGCCGGCCCACGATAGCTGGCTGGTGCAGGTTTCGGTTCACTTGATGTCGATCATCCCGGTGCTCTTGGGTCGCGCGGCTCGCCGCGAGAGCGGATGGAAGCAAGCCGCCTGCTGGGGCTTGTGCGGATTGGCGCCGGCGCCGGCATTTTTCGTCGTGACGAACTTCGCGGTATGGGCGTCGAAGAGTCTTTACGCACCGACGCTCGCGGGACTCCTCGACTGCTACGTACACGGACTGCCGTTTTACCGAACGATGCTGGCGGGCGACATCTGCTACGTCAGCCTGATGACGGCGTGTCTGGCGGCGGCTCGCTTGCTGGATGGGAAGGCCGCGATGACCAGGATGGCCGCGGCTGAGCGCAGTGGCGGCTGGAAGCCTCCACTACGGTGAATCAGCCGGCGGCGTCCGGAGCCGCCTTGGCCTTCTTGTCGCCGCCGTTGGCTTCCGGCGCCGGCGCCGCGGCCGCTCCGGGATTCCATGATGCGACCAGCTTGTCGACCTCTCCTCCCAGGGTGAGCACGGCGTCGGTCACGCGGGTTTCATTCGCCTCGCCGGCCAAGGCTTCGGCCGCGGTGCGAATGGTGGCAGCCAGCTTTTTGGCCCGTTCCTTTACTTCGGCTGAACCGCCGGCCGAAACGGCCTCGGCGGCTTGCGCGATGGCGAGGCTGCGATCGACCATCCGCCGCTTTTCGTAGTGGGGCGTCGTGTCGTCGAGCGCGGACAGGTCCATCGCCATGCCGGGACCCATTTCTGGGCGGGCTGCAAAGTTAAAACTGCCCGGCCCGGAGGGCACGTTGCCGCTGGCGAACAGCTTGTCCTGATAGTCCTTCGCGTCTTTGGCTTCGACCGTGAGGACCTGATGTGCCAGGGCGCCGAGGGCCATCGTCATGGCGTTGCCATCCACGCCTTTGGCGTTTTGATACATGGGCGCCTGAAGCAGCTTGGCCGTTTCGCAGCGGTCGTCCAGATCAACGCTTTCGTCCTTCACGAGCCGCACCAGCGCGTCGTGAGCCGGGCCAGCCAGGCCCTTGGCGCCTTGGATGGCCAAGAGCTGGGCCGCCTGGCGGCGAACCCAGCCGTACACGCCCGGCTTGACGTCCGTGGGGGCTTTCTCGCGGTTGATAACGGCGAGAGCCGACTTGGCGACGCGGTCAGCCAGCGGCGCGTCGATGCCGATGAGTAAATGCCGCTGCAGGCCGATCAGGGCGGCGAGCTTCAGCGAGGTGGGCGTTTGCTCGCTTTCCAAAAAGCCGAGCAGCGCTTCGGTCGCGGCAGGCAGCGTCTTGGCGTTCGGCTGCAGATCCAATTGGCTGACGATTAGCACGGCGTTGTAGCGCACCGCCGGGTGGAAATTGGCCTTCGCCACGGCCACCATCGGAGCCAGCGTCAAGTTATTGATGTAGTCGCGGGTCTCTTGCGACTTGATCGTGTTAATGTACCGCGTGAAAAGCTGCTCGCGCTTGGCGCCGAGCCTGCCCAGATCGATGGGGTCGACGCTGGTCATCGATGGATACAGATAGCCCTTGAAAAACGCGTCGAGGTCCTTTTGGGCGGCGGCGTTCGGGGCGCCGGCGTCTCGCAGCAACGTGGCGACCTTGCCTTCCAGAGCCTTGTACTCGGCAAACTTGATCTTCGGTTCGGCGCTGATGTACTGCTGGGCGGCGGCCGGCCACGCGAGTAATCCGCAGACAACGATGGCTGCCAAGGCGATAGACGAGTAGCGGCGACCGTGATGGGCCATGATCACTCTCCTCAGAACGTTCCTAAGCGGAAAGGCGCCTCGCCGCGCGACGTGCCCAAACGGGCCGGAAAAGACGGCTGCTCGCGCGAAACCTTTCCACCATTCACCCTACTCAGGGAGGTTCTAAAATGTCAAGCTGAGGCGGGCTTTACCGGCAGATAGCCCGGCGAGTGTGGGCGGGCAGATTAGCCCCGCCCGACACGCCCGGCGGTGTTTGGATGACGC
>JAICUM010000725.1 GCA_025935855.1 Pirellulales bacterium
AATATGAAAGCAAGATGGCGGCCGCGAAGTCGCAATTGGCGACGCTTCGCGAACGAGAATTCACGCGGCTGGCCAAGGAACACGCCGGCGACACGGAAAAGTATCTCAACGCGGCATGGGAGTACGCGCATTGGCGGCAAGGCGAGCGGCCGGGGATTGAAGAGTTCGCACGCGAGCGCGGCTTGGCGGCCTTCGCGATGCGCGGTTGGGTGGAGGCCATTGAACCGCAGCAAGGCTCCCTGCTTAGCAAGGTCGTGGACAATCTGTTTGGCCTGGCGGGCGTCCGTGCGTGGAAAGTGGACGCCGATACGCCCTCGGCCATCGCCAATGCCAGCGACAACGAAGCGGCGTTTTTGAGCATCCGGATGCCGCCGCGCAGTTTCGCGATTCATCCGTCGCCGTCGGCCGGCGTGGCCGTGCAGTGGCGCGCCGGCAGGGCAGGGCGGTATCGGGTGACCGGCCACGTGGCTGACGCCGATTCGAGTTGCGGCAACGGCATCGATTGGATGGTTGCGCGCAAGCACGGCCGCGGCGCGAGCCAACTTGCCGGGGGAACCATCGACAACGGCGGCCGGCAGGAATTCTCCTCGGCGAAGGAGGCTGCGTCGCTCGTGGAAGTGTCGCTCGCCGCCGGCGATTCGCTCCAGCTTGCCGTGCTGCCGCGCGGCGAGCATTCGTGCGACACCACGCTCGTTGACTTAACCATCATCGACCTGGAAACCAAACGCGAGTGGAATCTTGCCAACGAACTAGCCGGCGGCACACTTGCCGCCGGGCCGGCCAACCCCCACAGCGACGCCTTTGGCAACGCCGGCGTGTGGCGATTCCTTGACCTGGCCGGCGTTGGCGGAACGCCGGAGATTGTCCACGAATCAGCATTTCGCCCTTGGTACGAGTTGGCGACGCAAGACGCCTCGGATGACGGAGCCCACGCAGCAGCCGCACAAGCCGCCGCCGCCGTGCAGCAAGCCGTCGATCGCGGCCGGCGGAGTCCGGCGCCCCCTGGCAGTGATCCAGAAGCAAGTCTCTACACGCGGCTCACGTCGAAGGAATCGCCATTCTGGGGCGAAGGCCGCGGGGCTGAATCATTGATGGATCCGAACGTGAGAGCCGAAATCGCGCGGCTTGAGGGCGAACTGAGTTCGCTCGCAAAGGATCCGCCCAAAGATCCGGGCTTCGCCAACGCCTGCCAGGAAGGCGGTTGCCCGAAGAGCGCTCAGGAGGGAATTCATGATGTGCGCATCCACATTCGCGGCCGCTACGATCGCTTGGGTCCCGTCGTGCCGCGGCATTTTCCGGAAATCATCGCCGGGCCGCCGAGTGAGCAGCCGCCGATCAACGACGGCAGCGGCCGGTTGCAACTTGCTGAATGGCTGATGAAGCCGGACAACCCGATGACCGCCCGCGTGATGGTCAACCGGCTCTGGCAACATCACTTCGGCCAGGGTCTGGTGCGCACGGCGAGTAACTTCGGCAAACTCGGCGAGCGGCCAACCCATCCGGAACTGCTTGATTGGCTGGCGAATAAGTTTGTCGAGAGCGGCTGGTCGATGAAGGCGATGCACCGCATGATCATGCTGTCGTCGGCGTACCAGCAATCGAGCCAGGCTTCGCCGGAGGCGCTGGAGCGCGACGCCGACAATCGCTTGTTCAGCCGGATGAATCGTCGCCGGCTCGATGCGGAGCAGCTCCGCGACAGCTTGCTCGCGGCAGGTGGCGGCCTTGAGCTAACAGGCGGCGGGCTGCCGGTGCGCGAGATGGATTCGCCGCGGCGAACGGTTTACCTGATGACAATTCGCAGCGATCGGGCGACCTTCCGCACGCTGTTCGACGGCGCCGACGCGACGGCTATCGTGGACAAGCGCAATATTTCGACGGTCGCGCCTCAGTCGCTGTTCATGCTGAACAATCCGTTCGTGCAAGCGCAGGCGGCAAAGCTGGCTGAACGACTAGAACATGGCGCTACGACGGAGCCGGACCGCATCAATCTGCTGCATCAGTGGCTCTTCGGCCGGCCAGCGAATGCGGATGAACAAGAACTCGCGCGATCGCTACTCAACCAGTGGCG
>JAICUM010000706.1 GCA_025935855.1 Pirellulales bacterium
CTTCGTCGGCAAACCGCTGAACCTCCGGCTCCGCGAACAGCTTCTCCGTTTCGTTCGCGCTCGCGGGGTCCGCTGCCCCTTGCCCCGAATAGCCCATGTACCACAAGCATTCCGGCGGCGCGATCGCCGACATCGCCGGATCCGGCGGCAATGGCACCCCGCCGATGGGAACCGACGCGGCGCCTCCCAAGACCAACATCCAAAGCCACGTCGCCATGCCAAACGCCGAAGTCGTTACCATGTGCTAATCTCCCAAACGCCGAGTGCGTTGAAAAAAGTGTGTGGGCCGTCTTAGCTCCGCCGTTCGAAAGACGAGCAGACCGCAATTGTCCCGCGAGTCGCTAGAAATTGCAAAGCCCGCCGGCAATTCGCCCGCATTGGAAGGATCTTGCTCAGAAAAGAAACGAACCAAATTCTCTTAATTAACCGCCGCCAGGCGACCGTCGTCGATTTCGTACCGGCGCCCCATCCGCGCCGCCAGGTCAGCGCTGTGCGTCACCACCATCAGGATAAGCTCGTGCTCGCGCTGCAGTTCGAGCATCAGTTCCGTCATCGCCGCCGCGGTCGTGCGGTCCAAGTTCCCCGTCGGCTCGTCCGCCAACAGCAACGTCGGCTCGCGCAACATCGCCCGGGCGAGCGCCGCCCGTTGCCGCTCGCCGCCCGAGAGCTGCGCCGGCCGGTGATTCATCCGCTCCGCCAGCCCCACGCGCTTCACTAGCTGCTCGGCCCGCTCCACATCCGCTCGTCCAGCCGCTCCATCCGCCAAAAGCGGCACCAGCACGTTCTCCAGCACCGAGCACTGCGGCAACAAATGATGATCCTGGAACACAAACCCGATGTGCCGCGCTCGAAATGCCGCCAGCTCCTTCTCGCCCAGCTTGAACGGCTCGACGCCGTTCAGTTCGTACCGCCCGGAAGTCGGCGGATCGAGCGTCCCTAAAATGGACAAGAGCGTACTCTTCCCTGATCCGCTCGGCCCGATAATCGCGACGCTCTCGCCACGTTCAACGGCAAGCGAGGCCTCGCGCAACACCACGAGCTCCCCGCCCGCCACGGGAAACGACTTCGTCAAAGATTCAGCAACCAGCGTCGGCATGGTCCCATTGTGCCGCGAGAAGACGCCCAGTGCCACGCCCGGAAAAAGTTTCCAGGAACCTTTAATAAGCCCATCGGGTGCCACGGGCATCTTGCCGTGAGAACCGCCGGTTGACTCTACAGTCAGCTTGATCTAAATCAGCATCCAGAACGGGTCCGTGATAACGCATTTTCGCCGCATTCCAGCCGAGCAACCAAATGATGAAAGATCTCGGGATAATCCTCGCCCTTAGCGCCGGTATTTTGGCGCGAAGTGTCCACGCCGCCGACAAACACCTGATCGAGTTTGGCTGGGACGAGCCGACCACTGATTTCATGCGATCGCATATCGCCGACATGGAAACCACGCCGTTTGACGGCTGCGTGTTCGTGGCCCATGCCAGGACCCCGGACGGCAAAAGTGTCCAGTTCCATAGCGAAAGCTGGGGCCGTCGAGCCTTCACCGAATCAGAATTGCAGCCGGCGCTCGACGACCTGAAAGCGACGCGCTTCAAGCGATTCAAATACAACTTCCTGCGAGTCAACGTCACGCCGGGAAACGTGGACTGGTTCGACGATTTCACCGCGATCACAACCAACATGCGTCTCGCCGCTCATATTGCCCACGCCGGCACGGCGAAAGGCATTCTTCTCGACGTCGAGCCCTACGCCGTGCCGCTCTTCGACTACCGCAAGCAGCGCGACGCGAAGACGAAATCCTTCGACGACTACGTCGCCCAGGCCCGGCGGCGCGGCCGCGAGCTCATCGCCGCGTTCCAGCAAGGCTATCCCGACCTGCAAATTTTCCTCACCTTCGGCTACACGCAGCCCCAGCTACAAATCGAGGCGACAAGCGGCGCCACTCTCTCATCCGTCGAATACGGCCTGCTGCCAGCCATGCTCAACGGCATGCTCGACGGCATCGCCGGCAAAACTCAACTGATCGACGGCTTCGAGGCCTCCTATGGCTACAAAACAGCCGCCGACTTTGCCGCGGCCAAGAAAGTGACGGAACGATCGATTACTTTCGTGGCCGATCGCCAACAGTACGACCGACATTTCGCCCACGGCTACGGCCTGTGGATGGACTTCAACTCGCACAAGCGC
>JAICUM010000263.1 GCA_025935855.1 Pirellulales bacterium
CGCCGGAGAAGAGAATCCTCAGCGGCTGCGATCCCCCTCCCTCGAAGGGAGGGGCCAGGGGAGGGATTCCGGACGTCTGCTTTTCACTTTCGGATTGAAGCCGGCTCGCGGCGCTCCCCTCACCTATACTCTCCCCAGAGGTGAGAGGGATTTGGACTTCGATCATGTTCGACCCGAGCAAATGCCCGGCGTCGTGATAGCGCATCCAGATCGGCTCCGCCGGCGAAAACCACTCTTCACGTGGCTTGGTGCGGAACAGCTTCATGCACCGCTCGACGTCGCGATCCTCGTACAACGGCAGCGCCGGCTTGTGCTTTGCATAGCCTTTGCGATTGGCGTACTGAGCATCCATTTCCTGGCACTTTGCCGAGTCGAGCAGAATGATCTCGGCCAACTGCCGCGTCGCCTCCGTGGCGTACACCGGCTTGTTGAAACCCTGCTTCACGATCCGCGGCAAGTAGCCGACGTGATCCAGGTGAGCGTGCGTCAACACCACGGCGGCGAGCGACTTCACGTCAAACGGCGTCGGCGCCCAGTTCCGCTCGCGAAGCTCCTTCAGCCCTTGGAACAGTCCGCAATCGACGAGCACCCTCGCCGAACCGGCTTCCAGCAAGTATTTCGAACCGGTGACCGTTCGCGCCGCGCCGTGAAACGTGATGCTTGTCATGGGCGTCAAGATACCGAGATTGCGATTGGAACGTAACCACAGCCCCTACATAGCCGAGCCATTCTGGCTCGGTGAATTCATCCGGCTATATAATTCCATGCAGCGGACCGCCAGGCGCGCCGAGGGCATCGATGCGGCGGGCAATCTCCGGGACCTCTTCGAGCACCGGCGCATGATGCGGCTTGATACGCGCGTCGATCACCAGCGTTCCCCGGCAGCCCCAATGCTT
Source organism: Pirellulales bacterium (assembly GCA_025935855.1). GTDB lineage: Bacteria > Planctomycetota > Planctomycetia > Pirellulales > Lacipirellulaceae > Lacipirellula. The sequence goes on from JAICUM010000263.1 coordinate 897, forward strand.
TTCGCTGGTGAACTCCTCGATGCCGTAAATGTCATCGGCTGGATTGGATCGCGTGAACGTGGCCCACAGGAAGTTGTTGAGCGATTCGCAAACAAACTGGCTGTCGTCAACCACGACGATGAGCCGGAAGCCGTTGATCGGATGCACGGCGTCCAGCTCGTTGCAGAACCACCGCATCGGCCCTGCGACTTGCTCGCGTGCTTCAGTGCGAGCACGCAACGAGACGTCGTAATCGAACGACGGCTGCGGGCAAGCCGGACCTTCCACGGCGAGTACGCCGGGCAGCACGATCCTTGGATTCGCGAAGCCACTCGGAAGTTGCAAGGCCGAAGGGATCGCCGTTGCCAGCTCGAACCGCTTCGGCCCGGCGGCGGCGATCACCACCTTGGATCCAGCGTTCAAGCCGGCGCCCGAATAGTCCAGCGTGTCGATCGTGGTATGCGTGTGGAAGTGCAGGTCGCGATTCCAATCCGCACGCTCCAGCACGTGCTTTAAGAACGCGGCGACATTGTGCGCGTCAAGCTGCGGATCATCGTGCCGGGCCACAATCATCAAATACTTTGCCAGCGAAAGCTGCCCTTGCCCGAGAATCGCGCACGCCTGAGTCAGCAACTCCTGCGGCCGCGGCGAATCCAAAAACGGCATGTAGCGTTCGCTCCCAATCGCCAGCAGCAACGGATGTACGCCGGCTGCGTCCACCGCATGCAGCTCATGAATTCCCGGCAGCATCGCGGGAATGAGCGGTCCAGTCAGCTCGTGAATGAGCTTGCCAAACATCGTGTCCTCTTGCGGCGGCCGGCCGACGACCGTGAAGGGCCAGATCGCGTCGCGCCTCGCGTACACGCTTTCAACCTTCAACACCGGAAACGGATGCGCGAGGCTGTAGTACCCGAGGTGATCGCCGAAAGGACCTTCCGGCAACAAGCGATCCGGCTCGACGGTTCCCGTGATGCAGAAATCGCTCTCCGCATGAATCGGCAGCCCATGGGGACGGCGAATCATCCGTACTCGTCGCCGCCCCAACGCTCCGGCGAAGCCCAGCTCGCTCATCCCTTCCGGCAGCGGCATTACCGCGGCGACCGACATCGCCGGCGGGCCGCCCACGAAGATGTTCACGCGAAACGGCTGCCCCGCTCGCACCGCCGCCGCATGGTGAACCCCAATGCTGCGATGAATCTGATAGTGCAGCCCCACTTCACGATCGCGCTGGTACTCGTTGCCAGCCAACTGCACCCGATACATGCCAAGGTTCGAACGCCGAAGCCCCGGCTCGCGCACATCTTCGGTGTACACCACCGGCAGCGTGACGAACGGCCCGCCGTCGTGCGGCCAACTGACCAGTTGCGGCAAATCGCTCACATTGATCTGCTGCTCGAGCACCGGCCCGCCGCCCACCCACTTCGGCAACAGGTACAGTGCATCAAACGGCGCATGCCAAAACTTCCACGGCTGCCTCAGCGCCGCTTGCGGCTTAGCGCGAATCTCCACCAGCCGCTCAACCGCGGCCAGCGAATCGCGGAACATCAGCCGCATCCGCTCCATCGTCCCGAACAAGTTGCTTACCATCGGAAAGCGGCAACCCACGACGTTCGCGAAGTAGATCGCCGGGCCGCCGGCCGCATGCACGCGGCGATGAATGGCAGCGGCTTCCAGCCGGGCGTCCACGGGCGTTTCAATGCGGACGAGCTGCCGGTGGCTGGCTAAGTCCTCAACACATTCCCGGAGGCTGCGATAACCCATGCGGCCAGAAACTACCTAAAACCTGCCCCGCGCGGACGGCCGAATCACCATTTCCGCCGACCTAATCGCTACCACCGGCCGGCGGACACCCAAATTCCCTGGCCAAGCTGCCGGTTGGGACGAAAGCCGGGCCGGCCACTCGTTTATGCTAAGATGCGGGGCTGGAGTGCGAAAGCAGTCGCCAAATCGGCCGCCTTTTCGCCCTGCTGCGCCGGACAGAAAACTGGTAGCCTTTGCTCGAAAAACCTACAATTTCTTCACGTGACGATCGGCCGCCACCGGCCCCGAGCGGGTCGAAATTCAATCGGCTGTTCTCATAAAACGTTAGAGAGCACAACGAAACGCATGAGCCGTGAACCTGAAGAACGCACGCCGGAAATCGCCCTGGTCGGAGACCTCACCGAGCACGAATCGGAGCTGACCGATCGGCTGCTGGATGTCGAGCCGGGCGGCGATTGCCTCATTTACTTCGATTCGCCGGGCGGCAGCCCCTATTGCGCGATGTCGTTGATGACGCTCATCCGCATCCGCGGCCTGCGGGCCACGGGCATCGTCACCGGCGAATGCTCGTCGGCGGCCCTGTGGCCGTTCGCGGCCTGCCAGCGGCGGTTAGTGACTCCTTGCAGCGTCATGCTGTTCCATCCCATGCGGTGGCAAAGCGAAGAAAACGTCGGTCTCGCCGAGGCTGCCGAGTGGGCCCGGCACTTTGGCCAGCTCGAAAAGGACATGGACGCGCTGCTAGCAGACCTGTTCGGCGCCTCGCGAGAAATGATGGACAAGTGGATCAACCCCGGCAAATACGTCAGCGGCGCTGAGCTAGCGGCGGCGGGAATGGCGGAGCTCGTCCCATTCCACGCCCTCGGCGATCTCGGCGAATTGATCACGCCCAGCAGCAACGGCCAGCCGCGCCGCGGCGCCAAGCTGAAGCAGCGCGTCTAAATAGCCGAGCCATTCTGGCTCGGTGCGTTGCCGCCCAATGTGAAACGAGCTTTTCAAGAGCTCGTCCGGCTAGAATGGCCGGGCTATGTGGGCGAGAAAATTCTCGTCTCCCCGCTCGGGGACGGTTTGGGTTATGATCGCCTTCGCCTGGAATGGATTTCATCTTGGGAGGAAGCGAAATGGAAGTTCGCGCGCTGCGTCGCCATCATCTTTGGCCGCGCTTGATTGCTGTATTGGCCACAGTTTTGGCTGCGTTTACGTCAAGCCACGCCGCTCAAGCCCAACAAGCCAACGTGCCGCGAACTGCCGCGCCGGCCAGCCCGCGCGTTGCTACGAACACAGCGACACCCGCGGATACAAAGCCGGTTTCACCGCTGGTAACCTCAGCCCTGCGACAAGAGCGTGACCTGGTCGCCGGGCTGCCGCCGTACCTGCCGAAGGCGCCGGTGGCCGGCAAGCTGTCGATCGCCGGCTCATCCGCGATGAATCAACTCGCGCTCTTGTGGGCCGACGGCCTGCGGCATGTGCATCCAGAAGCGAAGCTCGACATCGCCATGTTTGAGTCCGGTCAAGTGCTCGAGCGCTTAGCGAAGGGCGAGATGCAAATCGGCCTAATGAGCCGGCCGCTCACCGAGAAGGAAATCAAGGAAAACGGCGTGATCGCACTGGCCTCCGCCAAGGATGTGCTTGGCGTGGTGGTGAATCCCGCGAACCCGCTGCAATACATCTCGCAGGAACAAGGCATCGCGATTCTTCGGGACCCAAACAGCAAAGATCAGCCCGGCGCCAGAACGTGGGGCGACCTGGGCGTCACGGGCAAGCTCGCCAGTGCCCCGATCAACCTTTACGGCCGCAGCAGCGGCACCGGCGCCTGGGGCTACCTTGTCCAGCGCTTCCTTGGCGACGGCGCCACGACGCGCACGGGCAAGGACTGCAATAGCTACGTGCAAATCTGTGAGGCCGTGGCGAAGGACCCCGCGGGCGTTGGCTATCTCAGCCTCAAGCTCGCGCCGACAAAGGTCGGCAAAGTTCTGTCGCTCAAGCTGAACACCGGCGAAATCATTCAGCCGCCCAAGCCGGACGAGGAAGTGGATCCACGCTACCCGCTGGTCCGTGAGCTGTACGTCGTCATGAAGTACAAGCCGGGCGAGCGGCTCTCTCCGATTGCCGAGGAGTTCTTGCGGTACGTCCTCAGCCGCTCCGGTCAGGAGGATGCGATCAAGGCGGGCCTGCTACCGCTACGGCGCGACGAAGTCGCCGCCTCGCGCGACCAGGTCGGCTGGACCGGCAAGCGCTAACCACCGCCAAGGTCACCAATAGCCCGGACCTAGCTAGGTCGGGGCTAGGGCTTCAACTCAGCTAAGCGTCACCCCTCATTGCTAATCACTCCCCATCAATCGCCAGTCAATCAATAGGAGCACCACGATGGCGCTCGGTTTTCGACGGAACATCGCCTCCTCGCTTGTCATCCTCGCCGCCGCGGCTTGCTCGTTGAGCGACATCGCGGTGAATTCAGCAAACGCCCAAGCCACGATCCGCCGCCGTGATTTGGTGAGCGATTGGGCCACCGGCGCGCCAAATCTCACCTCGGCCGCGCCGGGTCTGACGTCGGCTGCTCCCTTGGCAACGCAAACCCCGCAGGCTGCCTACGTTCCCTCCTGGAACTCCCAGCCAAACTCCTGGCGCCTCGGCGTCGCGATCGACAACGCCGACACCGGCGTCGTGCTCACCGATGTCGAGCGCGGCACGCCCGCGGATCGCGCGGGACTGAAGCGCGGCGACGTGATCGTCAACGTCGGCGGTTACCAGGTCGGCTACGTCAACGGCGGCCTGTTCGATCTCGGCGATGAAATCCGCCGTCGGGTCGGACAGGACGGCAAAGTCAGTTTCCTCGTCTTCGACCAGACCCAGCGGCGACTGACCAACATGCCGATCGCGCTAGTCCAGCAGTCCTCCGCGGGCATTCAGGGACAAGTTGTTTGCAACGAACGCATCACGCTCACGACGCAGGCCGTGCTCACGGTGCGGCTGCGCGACGTGACGTATCCAAACTGGCAGAGCATTGAAGTGGGCAACCACGTCATTCCCAGCCCGCCGCATCCGCCGATTCCATTTGCGATCCAGGTGAATCAGGGCGACATCTACCCCGACCACCGCTACGCCGTGGACGCGTATCTCGTGGACCGCGGCCAGATCGTGCTGCAAAGTCCCTCGCCCGTGCCGGTGTCCCCGCTGTCGAACAACGGAAACATCCAGGTGTCGCTGGTGCGCGTCGGCGGCAGCACGCCGCCGAGCAGCACCTACGCGGTGGGGCAGCTCGACCAGATTGCGCAGTGGTATCGCCAGTACCTCGGTCGAGAAGCGACGACGCAACAGCTTTCCGCCTGGCAGAACTATTTGCAAGCTGGCAAATCGCCGCAGGACATCCTCGCGTACATTCTGGGCAGCCCCGAGTATTTCGACCGCATGGGCAACCAGCGCGACCCGTACCTGGCCTCAATTTTTCAGAACATCAACGGCCGGCAACCCACGGCAACAGAATTGCAGCAGTTCGCCTCGCAGTATCAGCAGTACGGCGGAGCCCGAACGGATTTCGTCCGCGACGTGCTACGCGTTCAGCCGAACAACTTTTAGCAAGACCCCGTAGCGGCGACTTCCAGTCGCCGTTATTCTCCGGGCTCACTCGCCCAAAATCACCACCGACTCCGCCGCCAAAACAATCTGCTCGGTGTTCACGTCAATCGGCGGCTTCGAAGCCAATAGCACATTCGTCGGGCGACTTGTCCGAAGCGGGATCACGCGCTCTTCCGCCGCGAAGTTGACGACGATCGTCACCGCCTCGCGCTCATAGAGCAGCCAGCGCTCGGCGTCGTCGCAGTGCACGTCCACCAAGTCCAACCGGCCGGTCGTCAAGGCCGGCGTCGATCGCCGCAGCCAGATGAGCTGCCGGTGCCACTGGAGCAGTTCGGCGTGTTCGCCGTGATCCACTTCATCCCAACGCAGCTTGGAACGGAGAAAGGTTTCCTCGTCCTGCGGATCGGGGACGTCTTCCGGCTTCCAGCCAAACGCCTCAAATTCATGCCGGCGGCCTTCGGTGATCGCCTTGGCCAGCTCCGGCTCTTCGTGGTAATCGACGAAGTACTGAAAGGGCGAGGAAGCGCCCCACTCTTCACCTTGGAACAACATCGGTA
>JAICUM010000421.1 GCA_025935855.1 Pirellulales bacterium
ACGGCTCTGTCGAGATTCAAGAAGTCCAGGTCCACGGCGAATGGGCCTTCATCTGGAACAAACTCGCCGTCACCGTCACCCCGCCCGGCGGCGCCCCCATGACGCGCGCCGGACACACCCTCACCATCTTCCAAAAGCAAAACGGAACGTGGCTCCTCGCTCGCGACGCCAATCTGCTCGCCCCTAGGGAGGACAAGGCTGCTGCAGAGCCGTGAAGCGCACGACATGGCGCCGGCCCAGCAGACGCTTCGCTCTACCACACCCGCAAACTGAGGGAGCCGGTTTCTCGTTTGACCGTTGACGAGGTCTTATCCATGAACGACTCCCAAACCCTTCCCCTCGAAACATTCATCAAGTTCGCCCCGCCGACCTGGCCCGGCGCCATGCTCCAAACCCAGCCCGGCGACTTCAGCCTGTTCGTTCCGATGGGCACGGGCCTGGGCAACCAGGTCGTGATGATGCCGTGGGATAATATTACCTCCGCCTTCAATCGCGGCGCCTACTACTCATTCCACCCGCATACAGGCAATCCCTACACCGGCGCCCCGATCACCGAAGCCGGCGGCGGCGTGATTTACTTCGACGCCGAGTGCCAGCGCGCCGATATCGACGCCATGCTCCGTCTCATGGATGTCCAAGGCCATATAACCGACTTCGCCGCCTTTATCCAGGACGCCGATAAACCCGAGGAGCGCTACCTCACCCAAATGCGCCTCATCGCCGGCCATGGCCTCGAGTTTCTGTTCCGCGTTCCCGACAAGCAGGAAACCCGACCGCTGCGCCAGCAGCAGCTCACTCTCGGCGACGCCATCTGGAAATTCGTCGAAACGTTTCGCGGCGAGAACGCCGAAGGCCGCTACAGCGTCCGCGGCGCCCTCGGCGGCGACGGCGACTGGGCCAAGGAACAGCTCGCCTTCGGCTTCATGGTCGAAAACGCCTATCACGGCGTGTATCGCATCTGGACGCGCGCCTGGCTCCTAACCAAGTGATCGAAGACGACCAATCTTCATTAAAGGACGAACCATGGGCCTTTTTTGGGACCTCTATCAGCAAAGCCAGATCTCACAACAGGGCGAACGCGCCGCCGGTCTTGAAGCCCGCGTGACAGCCCTTGAAAATCAACTCCGCGAAAGCCAGCATTTGCTCCGCGAAGTCATCGCCCGCCTCGAACGCCACGTCGGCCAAGACCTAAACGCCGACGGCCGCATCGGTTGAAGCCATCAAATCGCCAATAGAAAGGGTTGCCAAATGAAACCGTGGGAAGTCTTCGGCGTCGTCATCAGGTCTGTGGGTTTGCTGATCCTTCTCTCCGCATCATGGGTGCTTTTTTGGGCGGCGCTTAATGCTCTCCTCGGTGGGCCAGCCAATACGTTCGGGATGTTCCTTGGTGGACTAGTGGCTTGGATTGTAAGTCTCTGGCTTCTCATGGGAGGAACGCCACTTGTTCTACTCGCCTACCCTGAAAGCCGGAGTCATGTCTGAAGCGCGGGTGCCACTGCTGGCTTGCCCGCAGTGCGAAGCGTGTACCCGGCGCCCACTGCTGGACAAGCTAGCAGTCGCGCGCGAAGCTCGATTGGTTTCCTGAACATCAATAGTCGCGGCGTTTACGCCGCACGGGGCTTGTCACGAACGCCATCCTCGTCATCCACCCCTACAAGCAGGGCGGCGTCTGGGCCTTCGACGACCCCGCCGTCGGCCTCGTGCAAGAACCGTTCGTCGCCGGCGCCGACACGGCCATCGACCGCATGGTCGAAGGCATCGAAAACGCCGAAGCCGGCGTCACCCTCTTCTTCTCCGCCTCACCCTTCCCCGGCGCCCAGCACGAGTTTCGCCGCACGCGCGAAGAATCCGGCGGGCACTGGTACTACAGCGAAGAATACACCCAAGAAGGCTGGCTCTGCCCCGCCCTCTTCAAATACTTCGACGAGGCCCCCGACCACCTCTACGTCCAGGTTAAACCAAAGCCTTCATCATAAAGCTGCGACCGCTGGTCGCGGTCTTCGCTCGCCGATGACAAAAGCCCGCCAAGCGCTCGCCCTGCTCGCCAGCCTCGCCTGCTGCTACGCCGTCGCCGCCCTCGGCGCCGTTGCCTCCGCGAGCGCCCGCGACTTTTACGCCGACCTGGCGAAACCCGCTTGGTCCCCGCCCGGCTGGATCTTCGGCCCCGTGTGGACGGTGCTCTACACGCTCATGGCCATCGCCGCCTGGCTCATCTGGCGACAGCGCGGATTCAACAGCGAGCCCGGCCCGCTCACCCTCTTCGCGCTGCAACTGGCCGCCAACGGCCTATGGAGCTGGCTTTTCTTCGCCTGGCGTTTGGGCGCCTGGTCAACCTTCGAGATCGCCATCCTCTGGCTCCTGATCATCGCGACGACGATCTCCTTCGCCCGTATCGACCGCCTCGCCGCTGCCTTGATGGTCCCCTACCTCGCCTGGGTCACCTTCGCCGCCGCCCTTTGCCACAAGATCTGGTCACTGAACCCCAACGTCTTGCGCTAACTAACTTTCAAAAGGCTCGCGTTCCGCGCATCGAAACCTGCCACGCACCGCGTGCGCGCCCGACAGCCGCAACTCGGCGGTAGCGCCTAGCCGTGGGCGTCAGCCCACGGAGCGCTCGTGATATAATTCCCTAAAGCCGCGCAGCGGCGACACGTCCGTCCCCTAAATCTGAAACTAAAGTCGTTCGCCATATGCTCGCCAATGCAGCTGGATTCTCCGTCCGAATTTTCTTACCTACTGGCGAACCTGAAGGTTTACGTTTCGTCGAAAAATCGAATTGGACGGGCCAAGGAATCGTCTTTCCGCGATCGCAGTTCGCACAGGCGCGTTTGCGCTCCGAGATGAACAGAACCGGCGTGTACGTGCTTTGGGGCCCGGGCGAACTTGGTCAACTTCCGCGCGCCTACGTCGGAGAAGGTGATGGCGTTCTATCACGGCTAGACGGTCACGCCAGAAATAAAGATTTTTGGACGCAGTGTGTAGTCTTTACGAGCAAGGATCAGAACCTGAACAAGGCCCATGTTCAGCATCTCGAAGCGCGGCTTGTTGCACTGGCGCAAGAGGCGAAACGATGTGAACTCGATAACGGCAATCAACCTCAGTTGCCAGCGCTTTCGGAAGCCGACAGTGCAGACGCAGAAGGCTTTTTGGCAAATATGCTTCTTTGCCTGCCAGTTGTCGGTTTGACGATCTTTGAACAGGCGAAAGCGAGTCAACAGACGGGTCATCCATTGTCTCTAAAAGCCAAGGGAATTGAAGCACAAGGAATCGACGGTGCGGAAGGCTTCATTGTACGAGCCGGTTCCCAAGCGGTTAAAGCGGAAACGGCGTCGATCCACGCTTATCTTTCAGACTTACGTCGAGCGCTTATTGAGAAGGGCGTTTTTACCGACGATGGCGAGCATTTCCGGCTCGCGCAAGATTACACGTTCAACTCTCCGTCGACCGCTAGTGGCGTTCTACTGGGAAGGACGAGTAACGGCCGTGCTGAATGGAAGGATGCGCTCGGCAGAACGCTTAAGGAAATCCAAGAAATGGAGACCAGCGACGTTTAGGTTCTGCAAACTATCAAACGAGTCGTCCGAGTTCAAATCCCCGCCCCGCTCAACAGCTCCATCTCCAATTCCGCATCCAGACGCCGGCTAAACCGCCGGCTCGCCACCGCCGCCATCTCGCGCCGCAGCGCGTTGAAGTCGCCCAGCGTATCGCTCCGCCGCTCGTCCGCCGCCACGTGTACCGCCATCGGCCGGCAGTACGTGATGAGATACCCGCCACGGTGGTAGTCGTGCTGCATCGCCTGCACTTCGCCGCTCGTGGAAATCGCCCGGGCCATCAGCTCGTAGGCGCCCGGCTCCTCGACTTCCCACAAATACTCCCACAGCGTCCACGAATACTTCGCCTGCGGCCCGACCAGCTCCGCCTTCCCCCACGTCCGGCCGCCGTCGGTGCTCACTTCCACCGCCGCCACCGCGTGCTCGCCGGCCCAGGCCATGCCGAACACCCGGTTCACGCCTAGCCCGCACGCTTCGCCCTCGGCCGGCCGGATGATCTCGCTCTTCACGGGCATCGGCCCGATCATTTCGCTCAGCACGCCGCGACCCGTCGGCCGCTGCATCGTGTACTTCACGGTCTGAAAAAAACCGTTGAACGGCTCGGCCACGGCCTCGATCCGCGACAGCCACTTCACGCTCGCCACGCCGTACCACCCCGGCACGATCAGCCGCACCGGCGCCCCGTGGCTCGGCTCCAGCTCTTCGCCGTTCATCCGCGTCGCCAGCAGCGTGTCCTCGTGCATCGCCTTCGAGAGCGGCAAGCTGCGGGCAAACGAAATCGGACCTGACGATCCTTTTTCCACGCCCTGGTCGGCCCCTTGGAAAATAAACTCCAGCGTCTCCTTCGCCGGTTCGACGCGCTCCAGCACATACTTCAGCGGCACGCCCGACCACTCGGCGTGCCCCACCGCCCCGGCGGTCCACTGCACGCCGTCCTGCCGCCGGCTCAAGAATGAACGGCCGTTCCCCGCGCATTCGAGCGTCGAAAAAATCGACCGCT
>JAICUM010000458.1 GCA_025935855.1 Pirellulales bacterium
CCCATGCGGAAGGGAAGATACAGGCTCTTTTCCAGTTCTTGGGCGACCCGCCGGTACTCGCGTGAGGCGTCCACGGCGATGACCTGGCCGACGGGCATTTGCTCGACACGGTCGGGAGCCATGCCGCCGGCGATGAGCCGCTGCTTCGCATCGGAGTAGGTGACGAGCGCGAGGCCGGTGACGCCCAATTGCATCACGAATTGATTTGCCTTCGGACCGCCGCCGGCCGCGGCTTGCATATCGACGGCGCTTTTGGCCAGCAGCGACGCCCATTCCTCGGGCGAGTGCTCCTTCGATTCGGGGTCGAGCATCACGGGGAAGATCTTCATGCCCCAGCTCAGCTCGAAGCGCGTCGCGGGCCGCATGTTGATGAACGATCTGGGCAGCTCGGCCAGCGCCCAATACATGTTCGGCGAGTCCTTCGTGGCGATGAGCTCGACCATTTCGTGGTTGCTCATGCCGGCCTCGGCGAGGCCGACCAAACCGGAAACGAGAATCGGGTCGCTCGCGACATGCTGGGCGAGCTGGTAATTCATGCGAAGCTGGACGACGGCGCGATCGAAATCGCCACTGGCGAGCGCGGCCCGGGCGCGGAGCATCAGCGCTCGCGACAGGGACCGCGTCTCTTGGACTTCGGGCAGCAGCAGGGCGATGATGTCCAAGCCCTTGAGCTCTTCGATGTTGCGGCCCCAGTCGCAGTGATCGCGCACGACGCCACGGGCGACGAATTGATCAATGATCGTGTCGAAGTGGGCGGCCGCGTCTGTCAGTTTCGCGCGATCCAGCTCGTTGAGCGGGCGGACGGTGTCGTACCAGGCAGGGTCGTCGCCAATGCCCTGGACATCCTTGCCGTACTGTTTCTCAACCGATTTCCACACGCTGGAAACGCCGCCTTCGGCGAAGGCGCGGCTGTAGTGCAGGGCGGCGTTGCCGGGGCGGATTTCGAGCGGGCCGGGCAGCAGGCGGTATTTGAACGCCGGCATGGGCTCGGCCGCGGGGGTGACGGTCAGCTTGTAAATGGTGAGCCGGCCGTCTTTGGTTTGTTGCTCGACGACGTGCAGGTCGGCGCGGCAGGGCGCCATGGGCAGGGCGGCGAGGAGAGCCGCCGTGCATGAAAGGGCCATGCGGCCGCGCGACAGCTTGTTCATCGTTGATCCGAGGCTCATATCGTTTCTCCAAGGCTGGCGGAATTCCACGGCCAGAAAAAGCGGGATTCCCGCGGCGGTTTTTTGGCGGACGGCAAGTATTCGTCGAGTAGTTGCCACGCGGTTTTGGAGGGCGGTGATGGAGCGGCGTCCGACGCGGCGTTGACGGAGGTCAGTTGGAATGGCGGCGCGTCGGTCGAGTTGCCGTCGACCGAAATGGCGCGAGCGGCGAAGAGGGCTGTGTTTGGTCGCGGCGGCGCGGCTGGCGGGGAGAAGAAACTGGCCACGGCGGCGACGAGCGCGGCGCTGTTGTTTTGAGAGGCCGCGGGCTCGGCTGTTGGTCGAACGACTGGCACGCCCGGTTTGGCGATCGCGTCGTTTTTGGCGGAGGCGATTTGAGCGTCTGGATTGTTCGCTGCGGTCAACGTCGAAGTAGCTGATCGCTGGAGGTGCAGCGTGACGGCGACGGCGAGTGAGGCGGCGAGGGCGGCGCTGGCGAAGGACCACGCGGCAATGGTTTTACCGCCGTTCGACCCGTGCTGCCCCTTTTTCCCTTCACTCAAGAGCGAGGGCTTCATCGCCGATTGGTTTGCTTCGCAGGCGGCCCAGCCGGCCTGGTACATGAGCTGGTCGCGGTCGATTTGCGTCGGCGCCGGCGAGCGGGCGGCGAGGCGCGCTTCGCAGGCGGCGAGGTCGTCGGGGAGTCTTAATTCGTCGGACATGAGTGGGGCTCCCAGTGGTTGCGGAGCTGTTCTAGCGCTTGCACGTAGTGTCGTTGGGCGCCGCTTTTGGAGCCGCCGACCACCTCGGCAATCTCTTGCCAGGCGAGGCCGCCCCAGACGCGGAGGACGACGATTTCGCGTGCGGAGGGTTCGAGTTGTGAAAGCAGGTCTTCGAGGTCCACCACCGCGGCGGAGTCGGTGGGCGATCGATCCGACTGCGTTCGGCCGGCGGCCGCCGCTTGCTCGTGGGCGGTTCGGCGGCGCGAGGCGCGGGCGGCGTTCATGGCCCGGTTTCGCACGACGCGATACAGCCACGCCGGCGGGTTGTCCGGAGCGGCTTGTTGCCGCGCCAGCTCGACCAGCGCTTCCTGCACGCAGTCGTCGGCCGAGGCGGTCCACTGGCGGGCGTACAGCGCCAGGGCTGGCGCGTGCCGCTGGAACATCTCGGCGATCAAGGCGGCGTCAACGGGCATGGAGGCTGCGAAGCACGGGTTTTCTGTAGAGGAGACACCGCGTGGAGGTGGTTCTTCCCAGGATAACCGGCGGTGAGGCGAAGAAATCAGTCAAGCGAGGAGCCGGTCACCCCTCTCTGACCAGGATTATGCATCTGCTATCCAGCTCGTGGCGGCGAAGTGAGGTGAATGCCTCCCTAATAGCCCCGGCATTCCATGCCGGGGTAATGGATGAGCAAGCGCCCTCGGCCGAGGCCAAAGCGCAGCCAACAATCGGCGATTAGCCGAGGCCGCGGCGAGCCGCGGACGGTTTCGGCCTCGGCGACGCTCCGCTGAAACACTGAGCTATTCGCTCGGCCGAAGAAGTGACTCGCCCCGCCAACCCCGGCATAAAATGCCGGGGCCATCGGTCACCCCTCCCTAGTCGCTATCGCGACGGACTACCGCACTGCGCTCGGGCGACTTTGGGTCGGAGCGTGCTCGTTTGCTCCCTCCCCATCAAGGGGAGGGAACCGGAAGGGTTGCCACTAGGGCTGCCAGGCTGATGGCGGCGGTTTCGATGCGGAGGATGCGGGGGCCAAGGCCGATTAGGGTCCAGCCGGCGGCCGTGGCGGCGTCGATTTCGGCGTCGGTGAGGCCGCCTTCGGGGCCGATGGCGATGGCGGTGGGAACTGGCTGAGCCAGGTCAGCGGCGGCTAGGGCTCGGCCGCCGGGGTGCGCGATCCATTTTCTTGCTCGCGGTAATGAAGCTGCCGCGTCGTCGTTTGCGCTTTGAAGCCAATCGGGCCACGCCATTGGCTCTGCAATTTGCATGAGGCGATTGCGGCCGCATTGCTTGCTGGCTTCGATTACGTAACGAGATAGCTTTTCGCCGGCGTGTTTTTCGGCAGTCGCTACGCTGCGCTCGGTAACAAGCGGCACGAGCCGCGTGACGCCGAGCTCCGTCGCCTTTTCGACGATCCAGCGCTGGCGATCGCCTTTCGGCAAGGTGACGCCGAGGGTGAGTTCAAATGGAAGCTCTCGGCTGACGGCGCGCTCGCTGAGAATAACCAAATCCATGGACGAACGACCGCACTTGGCCACCTCGGCTTCGAATTCGTGACCTGAGCCGTCGAAGAGCGTGACCGCCGTTCCTGGCGTGGCGCGTAGGACGTGCAGCAGGTGGTGCGCTTCGCTGCCGGTGAGCGTGGCGCTTGGGCCGTCGATCGGCGTTTCTGAATAGCAGCGGCGGCTCATCTGAAGCAGGTGCGTCGTAAGTGGTTCACTGCGTGCTAGCAGTGAGTTTGTCGGTGAAGTTGATTCGGACGTTAAATCGGGAAGGTTCGTGGCGGCAACGTCAAGAAGCTCGGCTGGTGGGGCCGATGCAAGGGCACAGGCATTTTGGCGGCCGGTGGGCCGCCGCTCAAGCCACGCGCGCGCCATGTATTACGCTCATTGGGGATTGTCGCACTCGCCGTTCGCGAGCGCGACGCCCTTATTCTATCGCGGGGAAAGCCAGGCGGAGGCCGTGGCCCGGCTGCGCTACGCCGCGGAAGAAAGCCGGCACGCGCTGCTGGTGGGCGAGCGCGGCGTCGGCAAGTCGGCGCTCTTGGCGGAGTTTGCCGCGGAGCGCCGAAATGCGGGGCAGGGGGTGGCGCTGGTGAACTTGGCGGGTAAATCGCCGCGTGAATCGCTCTGGCCTGCTCCCTGAGGGGTTTGGCGCGGCGAATCCGTCTCAACACAGCATTCTATCTCTCTGGACTTGCAGGCTTTGCTCGGCGAAGCTAGCACATCCACGGCTTGAGGGACTTGGCCGCCGAATTCCGAAAGGACCGGGAGTGTTCGCTATGCGTCTGTTTCCCATTTTCGTTGCCGCCACGACCGCGGCAATCGCCG
>JAICUM010000212.1 GCA_025935855.1 Pirellulales bacterium
GCGCAGCAAGACGAAGATCGTCGAGAGCGAACCCAAGAAGGTCGAAGACTGCCCGGGCTGGAACTTCGACGGGTCCAGCACGCAACAAGCCGAAGGCCACTCCTCCGACTGCTTGCTGAAGCCGGTGCGGATGATCAAGGATCCGTGCCGCAAGAATGCTTCGCTGGTGATGTGCGAAGTGTTGTCGCCGGACGGTTCGATTCATCCGTCCAACACGCGCGGCTCGTTTGAGGACGACCCCGATCTGTGGCTGGGGTTCGAGCAGGAATACACGCTCACGATGGACGGCAAGCCGCTGGGCTTTCCGAAGGACGGCTATCCGGGTCCGCAGGGTCCGTACTACTGCTCGGTCGGCATTCGCAATTGCGTTGGGCGCGACCTGGTGGAAGATCATCTCAACGCGTGCCTGGACGCGGGGCTGATGGTCACGGGCATCAACGCGGAAGTGATGAAGGGGCAGTGGGAATACCAGCTCTTCGGCAAGGGCGCCAAGCGCGCTTGCGACGACGCGTGGTTGGCCCGCTACCTGCTGCACCGCTCGGCGGAGAAGTACGGCATCGTGGTCGAGCTGCATCCGAAGCCGGTCAAGGGCGACTGGAACGGCAGCGGCATGCACACGAATTTCTCGAACACCGCCATTCGCGAAAAGGGCGGCGAGGAGTTCATCAAGGGCATCTGTGAAAAGTTCCGCGGCGAGCACACGGCGCACATCAACGTGTACGGCTCGGACAACGACCAGCGGCTCACCGGTCTGCACGAAACGCAGTCGATCCACAAGTTCAGCTACGGCGTGAGCGACCGCGGCTCGTCGATCCGCATTCCGATCGCCACGGCTCAGAACGGCTGGAAGGGCTATTTAGAAGATCGCCGGCCGGCGTCGAACGCCGATCCGTATAAGGTGACGGCGCGGATTCTTTCGACGCTGCGGTCGTAACACTAAGCCGCAAGCGGCTGGTGTGGCATGGCCACGGAGGTCCGCCGACGTGGCCATGTGACGACAACCATGCCCACGCGGACGTGGGCATGGCACGCCGACGAATTGCATTCACGACGAACCCCGCTTCGCGCTAGTGGCGAAGCGGGGTTTTTCTGTGCTTGTTTTCGGCCGGCCCTCTAGGGAGCGACACAATGAAAAGAGAGGAACAAGTCTGTTTAGGATCCGCTGGCTTTCATTTTTGCGTGGGGATAGGATAAAAGCGTCGCCTTGCACTTCATTCGAGCGTTAGTCATGAGCCGCGTCGATGCCGTTTACCGACATGGTGTGTTCGAGCCACTTCAGCCGGTGAATCTTCGGGAGGAGCAACGGGTTCAACTGAGCTTCGATCTAAGTGGCGGCGAAGCGCCGCCGGCCTGGCTTAGCCGAGTCCAAGCGATGCAGGCCGCGATCGTTCAGCGGCAAGGCCCGCTTCCAGATAGCGCTTTGGATATCGCCGCGGACCGGGTGCGATGAGCGATCTGGTTGTTGACAGCAGCGTCGTGGCCAAGTG
Source organism: Pirellulales bacterium (assembly GCA_025935855.1). Classification (GTDB taxonomy): domain Bacteria; phylum Planctomycetota; class Planctomycetia; order Pirellulales; family Lacipirellulaceae; genus Lacipirellula. Next base: position 1,488 of record JAICUM010000212.1, read on the forward strand.
GATCTTGCCCGAATCCGATTCGGCGGCGGCCCAGCAACTGGTCGTGCAAGCCGCCTCCGCGGGTGACCGGCTGATTGTGTTGGATCTAGCCTTTCCCGAAGCAGCCAATGCCATTTGGAAGCGTTTTCGGCAGAAGCTTATCACGTTAGACGAATCGCGCGAGCTGTTGGACGCGTTGGCCCACGTCCCCGTCATGGTGGAACCTGCAGCCGCGTTGCTCGCTCCCGCGTTTGAAATCGCCGCCCGGTATGATCGGACGGTCTATGACGCACTTTTTGTCGCGCTAGCGCAGCAACTGGGAGTGAAGGGAGTTACGGCTGACGAACCGTTGTGCCATGCTGTTCACTCGGATATTCCGCAAATAGTTCTGCTCCGCGACTACGCGCACTCGTAGCGCCCGACGCCAAGGGCCCTGGCAATCGCCTGGCCTCAACGGGCTGCCCCGCTTTGTCGGTTTCGCCCTAGTGGCGAAGCGGGGTTTTCTTTTGTATTTTGTGGGGCGAACCGGACGCTAGCGCGTGCCGGCTGATTCCATCAGCGACGCCCCGGCGCTAATCCGCGGTTGAAAACTCGCTCTCGTCACACGAAAGGGTTTGCATGATGACGCCGCAAGATGTTCTCGCACTTTGTCGTGAGCGGGGCGTGAAGGCCGTGGACATGCGGTTCATGGACTTTCCTGGGCTGTGGCAGCACTTCACCATCCCCGTGAACAAGCTGGAGCTGGAGATCTTCGAGGACGGGCTGGGCTTCGACGGCTCGAGCATTCGCGGCTGGCAGGCGATCAACGAGAGCGACATGCTGCTGTTGCCGGAGCCGGCCAGCGCGATCATCGATCCGTTCACGGCGCTGCCGACGCTGTCGATGATCTGCAACATTCAGGATCCCATCACCCGCGAGGACTACTCGCGCGACCCGCGGAACGTGGCCCGCAAGGCGGTGAACTACCTGAAGAGCACCGGCGTGGCCGATACGTGCTTCATCGGGCCGGAGGCGGAGTTCTTTATCTTCGACGACGTGCGGTTCGACCAGGCGCCGAACTATGGGTTCTTCTATCTCGATTCGATCGAAGGCGAATGGAACCGCGGCACGGACGAAGGACCGAACCTGGGATACAAGCTGCGGCACAAGGAGGGCTATTTCCCCGTGCCGCCGGCCGACCAGATGATGGACATCCGCAACGAGATGATGCAGACGATGATTGACTGCGGCATCGACATCGAGGCCCAACATCACGAGGTGGCGACGGCCGGGCAATCAGAAATCGACATGCGGTTTTCGGACCTCGTGACGATGGCCGACCAGATGTGCCTGTACAAGTACATCATCAAGAACGTCGCGCGGAAGTACGGCAAGACGGTGACGTTCATGCCGAAGCCGCTGTTCAGCGACAACGGCTCGGGGATGCACACGCACATTTCGTTCTGGAAGGAAGGCCGGCCGCTGTTCGCGGGGAACGGCTACGCGGGGCTGAGCGATGAAGCGCTATACGCCATCGGCGGCATTCTGCGGCACGCGCCGGCGATTCTGGCGTTCGCCTGCCCGACGACCAACAGCTACAAGCGGCTCGTGCCGGGCTTCGAGGCGCCGGTGAATTTGGCGTACTCGCAACGGAACCGCTCGGCGGCGTGCCGCATTCCGATGTACAGCCCCAGCCCGAAGGCGAAGCGGATCGAGTTCCGCTGCCCGGACCCGAGCAGCAACCCGTACCTGGCGTTCTCGGCGCTGATGATGGCGGCCCTGGACGGCGTGCAGAACAAGATCCACCCCGGCGACCCGCTGGACAAGGACATTTACGATCTGGAGCCGGAGGAGCTGGCCAAAGTGCCGACGACGCCGGGCTCGCTGGCGGAGTCGCTGGACGCGCTGGCGAAAGACCACGAGTTCCTGCTGCGCGGCGACGTGTTCACGCAGGACGTGATCAACACGTGGATTTGGTACAAGAAGAAGAATGAAGTGCAGGCGCTGGCGCTGCGGCCGCACCCGTATGAGTTTTGCTTGTATTATGACATTTGAGCGGACGGCCGCTTGATCGCAGAGTCGGTCTAGCCTTCGCGCTTAGCGAGCAGGATCAATGCCCCGGCGACGACGAAGGCTCCTCCGGACAGCCTTAAGTAGGTGGCGGCGGTTTTGGGCGTGTCGCGGGCGTGTTCGAAGTCGGACTTCAGCGAGTTGTACTCGGCCTGCACGGCGTCGAAGTCCTTTTGAAGTTCGGGGAGACTGCGGCCCTTACGCGGCGCCGGGCTATTCTTCGCCTCGGTGATCTGCATTCCGAGCAGGTGGCCCTTTCCATTTAGTTCCGCCATCCGTTTGCTTTTCTCCTCGGTCCAATTGCGCGTCGCGGGGAAAAGAATACCCCAAGCAAAGCTCATTAAGAGCAACGACACGCCGACGATGACCGCGGAAGCAGGCAGGAAAGATTTCATTTGTCGCTGATTGATGGTCTTCCATCTAGAAAACGGTTACTGGGTCAACACCACGGCCTCGTTGATGCCGATGACGCCGCCAAAGAACATGAAGTCAACCTCATTGGCAACCCAGCGGACACTGCCGTCGGCATTCGCGCCGTTGACGCCGCCAGGATGCAGGCTGCGCGGCGACGCGGTGGTATCGCCTTCGACATAGCAGGGCATCCCTTCGAGGTCGGCCCCGGCGCTGTCGTTGCACTCCTTGAGATCGTCTCGCGGAGCGGAGACGTCGCCGACATAATTTGGAGGCAAAAAGTACTGCGCCCAAGCTGGATTCGGATAGTAAGTCGGCGGCGGGTTTTGGCCACAGATTCTGACGAGCAACGTAGCGCCGTGAACGTCGGCGCCGAGGATGCTGGAGGCCGTCCAAGCCAAGGCCCACGCCCCGCGCTGATCGGTTAATTCGTCGCGCGTTCGGATCTCAGCCAGCATTAAGGTATTCGAAACGCCGTCGGAAATGTTTTTGAGCGGTTGCGGAGTGTTGATGAGGGCGCCGGGCGCGACCGTTTGGCAGGTAATGTGCTCGGGCGAGGCGTAAGCGGCATAGTTCGCCTTACCAAGGCTTTTGCCCTGGGTCCAAGTAGATGAGCTGTAGAAGCGTCCGACCGCCGAATCGGAAGGGCAGAGCAGAATAGGCGGCTGAGCACGTTCCGGCGCCACGTTCAAGTTTTGCGCGAAGATATCCGCTTTGAGATTGAACTGCTGATAGAGCGACTGCATTTCCATGTAGGGCAAGATTTTGACAATCCAGCTCAGACGCGTTCCCTCCAGCCCGGAGCCGGTGGCGTCAAACGGCTGGTACATCGATAATTCGATGGTCGGTCCGTTGCGAGACACGCCTTGCTTCATTTCGCTGGAGGGCGGAAGGACCTTGCGGGCGGATTCATAGTTCAGCACCGCGAGCGCCAGATTCTTGACATTGCTCTGGCACTGGGCGCGGCGGGCCGCTTCGCGCGCGGCTTGTATCGCCGGCAGCAAAAGTGAGACTAGCACGCCGATGATGGCGATGACGACTAGGAGTTCGACGAGGGTGAAGCCTGGTGTAGCCGCGTCTCTCCGATCATCGATCCGCCGTGGCGGAGACACGAGTGCGAGTTTCGGAGAAACTCGCCTACAGTTAAAGCGAAGCGGCGCGGTTTGAGGGCGACGTTTCATAGAGACGTCCTTTTTGGCGTTTTGGCGAGACGTGCCGGGACAAGGTTGGCACGAGTCGGCGTGGCGGTTTCGGCGGCGGCTGGCCGCGCGTGTGGAGCGCTAGCCTGGCCGCTGCTTTGCGCCTCGGGAACTCTGTGCCTGGGGAGTTCATTGTACCCTTGCGGCGGGGGGTGCAAAGTGCGCGGTCGCGCAGGGGATTGTGCGCAATACGCAAAAAGGGATGCGCTTCTCCTGTACGCACTCGACGCATTCGTTCCGCCAGGAAGGTTTTTCCGCAGATGGCGCCGATCAACGCAGATAAAGAATAAACGGCGAAAACTTGAACCGCGGCGCTGGTCCTAACCCGCATGCGCCCGGAACATCTGCGGGAATCTGTGTCATCTGCGGATACTTGTTGCAATGAGTTGTTCGAATGTTAGCCGTGGCGCTCTGGTTTAGGAGCTTGGGCGTAGACGAGTAGATTCGAGACAATGTTGCCGCTGCGATTGTGGAGGCTTTTCCAGAGGCCGTAGATCAGGAACTGCGGCCAGAGGGCGTGAATGATCTGGCTGCACGGACTGCCGGCGAACGTCCGAGGAAAGGCTCGTGGCCACGAAGTTCCACAGGGCCACGCATAGGCCGCCGACGTAAATCGGGATGAGGATCAGCACGAGCACTCCCAGCCAGAATTGGTTTTTGCGCGTCATCCGCGAGTCGTCTACCAGAGCGGCGACGTGTGAGCCGCTGCCGTGGCGCGTGGCTTCGAAGGCGATCTCGACGCCCCGTTCGGTGATCTTGAGGCGCGACGGCTCGGGGCGCTCGACTCGGGTTTCGGCATTTAAGAATTGCTTTTCGCCGAGAAGCTGGTCGATGGCTTCGGCGGGCGAGCGGCCGGGCAGCTCGGCCTCGAAGCGGCGTTCGGTGTCGGCGTCGGCCATCTTGCGATAGAGGCTGATGCCGATGAGCCAGAAGAGGAAGCCGATGGCGGCGCCGAGGGCGATGATGAGCTTGGCGGTGTCGGAGTCCATGGAGGCAGGGGACAGTAGTCAGGGGACAGTTGAGAGGGGACAGGGGGCAGGGGACAGTGAAAAGGCCGTCTAAGGACTGTTTATTTCCTCGAATGGAAAAGTCCGCAATCCCTCCCCTAGCCCCTCCCTTCGAGGGAGGGGGAGCCGACGACGGTTTGTTGCATCATGGCGGCGAGGCGGTCGAGGGCTCGGCTGCGGTCTTGGGGGTCGAGGTGGACGTGCAGGATGCTGGGGGAGGTGCGCTCGTTCCAGGCGTGCTGCAGGGCGGCGTCAAAGTCTGCTTCGCTGTGGACGACGTAACCTTGCCCGCCGCCGAGCACAAGCGGAAGCTTGTCATATGACCAAGCATGGATGTCGTTGAATTTGAACTCGCCGGGGTGGAGCAGCCGCTCGGTGCCGTAGCCGCCGTTGTCGAGGACGATGACGATCACGGGCAGCTTGCGGTGGACAAGGGTGGAGAACTCCATGCCAGTCATTTGGAAGGCGCCGTCGCCCACGATGGTGACTACACGGGCATCCGGCCGGGCGGTTTGGGCGCCGAGGGCGCCGGGGACGGCGAAGCCCATCGAGGTGTAATAGGCCGGGGCGATGAACTCGGTGCGGCTGCGGGTGGTGAGCTCGGTCGAGGCGAACAAGGAGTCGCCGACGTCGGCGATGACGATCGTGCTGTCGTCGAGTTGCTCGTCGAGGCGGCGCATGAGCCGCGTGATGGTGATGGGCGCTTCGGGCTTCAGCTCGAACGGTTCGCGGCGCCACTCGGTCGGGGCGGGCGGCTTCGGCTTGGTTCGGCGGATGCCGCGGTGCACCAGCCGCTGGATAAAGTCGTCGAGCCGTACGTCGTGATAGTGGTGATGGCGGATGCGGCACTGCTCGCTGGTGACGTAGATGCAATCGCCGATGTCGAGCTCCGCGGTGTAAATGCCGAGGTTGATGTCGGTCATGAAGGTGCCGAGCATGACGACGCAGTCGCTGGCTTCGACGTAGCGCGTGATCTCCTCGCGGCCGATGGCGCCTTCGTACAGGCCCATGTAGAGGGGATGGGTTTCGGCGACGACGCCTTTGCCGAGCATCGTGGCGGCGATCGGGATGCCGGCCTGCTCGGCGAGCTTGAGGGCGAGGTCTTGCAGGCCGAAGCGGTGGATTTCAACGCCGAGGAGCAGTACGGGTTGGCGGGCGTTCTCGATGCGGCGGGCCGCCTCTTCGACGGCTTCGTTGAGGGCGCGGGAATCGCTGACCGGGGCTCGGCTTTCGTACAGCGGGCGGGCCTCGGGGCGGACGTGGACCTGGTCTCGCGGCAGTTCGATATACACCGGCCGCTTGAACCGCTGGCACGCGGCCAGCACGCGGTCGATTTCGCTGAACGCGGTCTGCGGGTCGTCCAGCTCCGTGCCGGCGACGCACAGCTTTTCGAACACGTCGTACTGCGTGCGGAAATTGCGGACCATGTGGTGCAGAAGCGGGTTGTGAATCCGCTCGCGCAGGCCCGGCGAGCCGGTGATCATGACCACTGGCGATTTTTCAGCGTAGGCGCAGGCAATGGAGTTGCAGACACTAAGGCCGCCGACACAGTAGGTGACGCAGAGGGCGCCGATGCCGTGGACGCGGGCATAGGCATCGGCGGCAAAGCCGGCGCAGTCCTCGCTGGTGCAGCCGACCATGTTGATGGGGCTGTTTTCCAGTAGCGTATAGAGTGAAAGGATGTAATCGCCGGGGATGCCGAAGCAGTCCCGGACGCCGTGGTGCTGGAGGCGCTGGATGAGGTACTCGCCGATGGAAGGGCGGGCGGGGCTGGTTTCGGTGGTCGAAGGTTGCGCCATGTTTGATTCAAGCCGCCGTTTGAAGGAAAAACCTGCCGGTCTTCA
>JAICUM010000793.1 GCA_025935855.1 Pirellulales bacterium
AGCCCGTTCCGGCGACCACTCATAGCCGTTCAGCACGATGTCGATCGACCCGCCGTCGAGCTTCTGCGGCAACATCTCCCATTCCCAGTTCACATAGTCGCTGCGCACTCCAAGCTGCTTCGCGAGATACCGGGCAAGGTCGAACTCAAAACCCGTCAGCCGATTGTCGTCGCCCTGATAGATATAAGGCCCGCCACCGCTGGCATCGCCGCCCCATCGCAGCACGCCCCGTTCGCGAATGGCGTCGAGCGTGTCCGCCGCCGCCGATGAACGCAGCGACGCCGTCACCATCGCCGAGACAACAAGCGCCAGTTGCGGAATCAATCGTTTCACGTGAACCATCAAGCGGGTCCCTTCGGACGCTCAAGCGCATATTCGTTGGCGCTCCATGAGTTTGATCCACATCCAGTCGCGCGGCAACGCCGCAAGGACTAGCACAAGAGCGCCGAGCGCAAAAAAAAGAGCCGCGATCCTTCGATCGCGGCCCGACTGAGTTTTATGAGTAGTGGCGCGATCTAGTCCTGTCGCCGTGCGGCAAGCAGACATCCGATGAGCGAAATCGTCGTCAGGCAAACGGTGGCAGGCTCCGGAACCACCGTCGTCAGCGTGACGAACGGACCATTGCCCGGAGTGCCTGCCGGCGTCGTCGTGGAATTCCCTTGCCAGGCTACCGAGTACCGCTGCGTCCCTGAGCTCGGCGGCGTGCCGGTATCCGGATTGAGCCGCATCACCAGATAACTGGTCCCCGGTACAAAGCCGTTGCCTACGGGATTTGAGTACAAGGCTTGGATGTAGCTCGTGACGTCGGTCACATCCAGTGGCGCAGCTGAACCGCCGTTGGCGATGAACATCGACGGCACAAAGAAATTGTCCGCCACGCGGCTAATCGGACCGGTAATTATCTGGCTTCCAGCCACCACCGGCAATGACGATTGTGCGGTGTCGCCGATGTAAAACAAATGCTGCGCATCCGCCGAATTGGCGGAAATCGTCGGATTCGTCGCCGTTACGCCCAACGCGTACAGGTCGCCGTTAAACGTTGGCGTCACGGCGCCGGTCGATGAATCGGCAACCCGACCGATGCTGAAGGTCGCGCTCGTCACGGACTCGCCTGGGGCGAGGGCCGGCAGCTTGAAGAGGAAGATCGGCTCGATGCCGCCCGGTGCAAAGCTTCCGCCGCCGTTGAAATTCGACTGGAAGCCCACTCGGCCAGCACCATTATTTTCACTTGCCGGAAAAGTGCCGTCGTTCGAGCGGTGCTGGGCTTCAAAGTCCAGCACGCTGTCCTCGACCGTGATGGTCGCGGCTCGCGACTGGTAAGCCGCCAGCGCGACGCTCAGGCCCGCAAGGGCCAAAAGCTTCAAATGAATGTTCCGACTCATTAGCTGTCTCCTCGTGTAGAAATCGCAGAAAAGCTGTTGGCCTTCAATAAGACTCGCGCGCCGCTCAACAGTCCGCGGCCGATGCGAGCGCAAAACGCCAACAGAGATAGGGCAATTTCATCATAATTCCTGACGGAGCTGGCGTCGCTCTTTCGGCGCTCGCGCGCCGCAAATTCCCTCAACTGCCAGCTGCCAAAGAACTTACGCAACCCCAGGAGTACCGGCGATTCCCTCCCCCGAACGGCGAAACAGCAGCGCGTCCAGGGAGAAAAGCCCAGGCCCGACCAGCAGCAACAGCAGTGAGCACGAGAAG
>JAICUM010000159.1 GCA_025935855.1 Pirellulales bacterium
AGGGACATTCTCGTCGCCGGCGACGGCGGCGACATCGCTGATCACGAGCAGGCCTTTTTTGCCAGCGACTTCCACATCGGCGATATCATATTTCAGCTTGATGTCGATCGTGCTGCGGGCGAGCAGATCGTTCCATTTTTTCATCGACTCGGCGTACGACTTCAAATACCTGGCGGAATCGTCCACCTTCATAATCGAGTAGAGGTTGCTGAAGAGCGGGGAATCTTTTTCGCCGAGCAGCATGGCGCCGGTGATCGATTGCAGGTCGCGCATCGAGTCGGCCCACATTTCCTCGGCTTCTTTCCAATCGCTGTCGGAGAGCTTCTGGAATCCGTAGGGGCTGGGGAACTTTTCGAGCATCGCGCGCATGAACTTCGCGCCTGTGTCGGCGTAGGTGGGCGGCAGGGGACCGCCGCCGGCGACGATAAACGGTTCGTCCGGATAGCCGGCGAGCGGCGACTGCTTGCCGGGTTCGACGCGCTTGGTGTTCGCCAGCTTGCCGCCTTTGGTAAGCACGAGTTGCGTGAGCAGCTTGATGTTCGAGCTGTCGTCGAGGGCCAGGCCTACGCCGGCAGCGTCTAGCTCGGCGCCGAAGAAGCCGAGGACAGCTTCCCACACTTCGAGCCCTTGTTTGAATTCGCGGAGTGTTTGGGCCAGCTGCGGGTCGTTGAACGTTTCTTCAAGCTCCGCCTTTTGCTTGGCCAGGCCCTCTTTGGCGAGCGAGGTGAGGGCTTTTACGCCAAGGGGCGTGAGCGCGGCGGCGGCGTCGGTTTTTGCGAGCCAGGGGGCGAGCGGTTCGATGCTTGCCGGCGTCTTTGTCTTGGCGGCGAGCAGGGCATCGAGCCGGTCGCGGTTATCCACGTCGATGAAGACCGCGTACGAGCCGCGTTTCGCGACGAGCACTTCCTCGCCGGCGACGGCGACGCGGCAGGCTTCGCCGGTGGCATCGGCGTTGATCGATTCGGCAAAAGCGGCGTAGTCGGCGATGGGGATAACGAAAGCCGGCGTCGGCGCGGCCTGGCCTTCTTTGGGCGCCAGGAGCATGAGCATCGCGTCGCCCTGCTCGTTGACGCCAGCGCCGACTCCGGTGGCGGCCTTCGCTAGCTGGAGCGGCGTGGGGATTGGCTGCGGGACAAGTTCCTTGAACAGGCCGAGCAGCTTTTCGATTTTGGCGTTTGCCGTTTGCAGATTGTGAACGGTCACAAAGCCCCAGGCGTCGTCGGGGAGATGATCGGTGATTGCTTCGGCGCGGGCCGTGAGCGGAACGAGAATTGACAACGCAACAAGAGCGAGGCGCGCGTGGCAAACGATCATCGAATGTTCCTTCGGTGGTCGCTTATGCGACACAAGAGAGTGGCCGCATTATCGGCTGGCACTGGGCGCGGAACAAGTCTCCGACGGCAACTCCTCGATGAGTGGTTGTGGCGCCAGGCTGCCATCGGCGATCGTATAGATAAACGCCCAATGGAAGGCGAGGCCCATCAGCACGGCGACGTGGAACACCTCGTGCCACTGGACGACGCCTGGCACGAGGATGGGCCAATGAAGGGCGTCGAGCACGGCGCCGATCGAATAGGCGATGCCGCCCCAAAGGATCGGCGCCACAAAGGCGAAACCATATCGCCGCCACAAAGGAATTCCCGAGGCCAACCCAATCCACCCCATGCCGAGATAGAGGCCCGTGCCGAGGAAATAGGGCATTGAATGGAAGAAGATCGATTTGACCGTGATGGCGACGACGGCGAAGGTCCAAATCACTAGCAGCATGCCCCAACGGCCGACTCCGCGGAAGAGGATCACATGCACAGGCGTAAAGGACGCGGCGATGAGCACGAAGATGGCGGCGTGGTCCAGAACCTGGAGCACGTGGCGCGGCAGGCCGTCCCTATCTAAGAGATGATAGACGCCGCTAATGGAAAGCAGGAACACGGCGCCGAAGCCGAAGATGGCGAGGCTTGTCATCCGCAGCGCGTTGCCCCGACCGCGACGAATTAGAAAGAACGTCAGAACCAGGAAGATGCCTGCGCCGACGAGATGCGTGAGACTGCTGACCGGATCGGCGAAGCCCGGAATCCCGACGATCGACGCTGCCTTTGGCATAAATCACGTGAGACTTTAATGTTCTATCCGCGGAGCTACGCGGCGTAGGCGTATCGAAATGGGGCGCGCTCTCCGCTGCGCCTGCGGAGCGTAGCTTCCGCGGTTAACTAACTTACATGCTCTCTAGGGAAAGCAATCGAGGCGCCAATTCCGATTTGCTATTTGCCGAGCACGCGCTTGGCCTCGGCCGCCACATGATCGGCGGTGATGCCCATTTTTTCAAAGACCAGTTGGGCGGGCGCCGAGCCGCCGAAGCTGTGCATGCCGACGAAGCCGCCGTTTGGGCCGATGTACCGGTCCCAGCCCTGGCGCACGGCCGCTTCGACGGCGACGCGGGCGGCGATGCTCGGCGGCAGCACCTGGTCGCGATAGCTTTGATCCTGATCTTCGAACAACTCGAACGACGGCATGCTGACGACGCGGGCGACGATGCCTTCCTTGGCCAACTGGTCGTAGGCCGCGCAGGCGAGTGATAGCTCGCTGCCAGTGGCGAGGAGGAGCACTTGCGGCTTGCCGTTTGGCGCGTCGATGAGCGTATAGCCGCCGCGTTCGACGTTTTCCGCCGAGGCATACTTCGTGCGGTCGAGCGTCGGCATGTTTTGGCGGGTGAGCACGAGCGCCGTCGGCCGCTTCGTCTGCTTCAGCGCGGCACGCCAGGCGAAGATAGCTTCGTTGGCATCGCCGGGGCGGATAACCACGAGGCCGGGGATGGCCCGGGCAGCGGCCAAGTGTTCGACCGGTTGATGGGTCGGGCCGTCTTCGCCGACGCCGATCGAGTCGTGCGTGAAGACGAAGATCGACGGTACGGCCATGATTGCCGCGAGGCGCATGGAGGGCCGGAGGTAGTCGCTGAAAACGAAGAAGGTGGCGCCGAAGGGCCGGAGGCCGGTGATGGTCATGCCGTTGACGGCGGCGGCCATGCCGTGCTCGCGGACGCCAAAGTGGAAATTGCGCCCGGCGTAATTGCCGGGTTCGAAAGCGCCGCCAGCGCTTGAGAACGTGAGCAGCGTTTTGGTCGAGGGCGCCAGGTCGGCGGAGCCGCCGAGGAGCCAGGGGATGCGTTCGGCGAAGGCGTTGAGCGCCTTTCCGCCCGAGACGCGCGTGGCCATGCCTTTGGCGTCGGCAGGGAACTCAGGCACCGGCGCGTCCCAGCCTTTGGGCAGCTCGTGGCGATGCATGTGCTTCAATTCAGCGGCTTGCTCTGGAAACTTTTTCGCGTATTCGGCGAAGAGTTCTTCCCAAGCTTCACGTTGTTGTCGGCCGCGCTTGCCAAGCGTGTCGGCGAAGTATTCTTTTGCCTCTTTCGGAACAAAGAACTTTTCGTTCTGCGGCCAGCCATAGGAGGCTTTGGCGCCTTTTATTTCCTCGGCGCCAAGCGGTTCGCCGTGAGCCTCCTTGGTGCCGGCTTTCTTTGGCGCACCGTAGCCGATGATGCTGTGTACCACGATCAACATCGGGCTGCCCTCGTGGCGGAGGAATTCCTCGTAGGCGGCGTGGAGCGCTTCGAGGTTGTTGGCGTCCTGGATTTCGACGACGTGCCAGCCGAGACCGCGGAAGCGTTCGGGCACGTTTTCGCTGAAGGCTAGCTCGGTGCGGCCTTCGATCGTGATGTTGTTGTCGTCGTAGATCCAGCAGAGGTTGTCGAGCTTGAGATGTCCGGCGAGGGACGCGGCTTCATTGGCGACGCCTTCCATCAGGTCGCCGTCGCTGCACTGGGTCCAGACGTTGTAATTGAAGAGCTCAAAGCCTGGCCGGTTGTACCGAGCGGCGAGCCATTTGCCGGCGGCCGCGAAGCCAACGCTGTTGCCGCAGCCTTGGCCGAGCGGGCCGGTGGTTGTTTCAACGCCGGAGGTGAAGCCGTATTCGGGATGGCCCGGCGTCGTGCTGTGCCATTGGCGGAAGTGTTTGATGTCGTCGAGCGTGACGGCGAGCTCGTCGGTCGGCGTCGTGTGATCCTTCAGTCGCTTGACGCCCGCCAGGTGGAGCAGCGAATAGAGCAACATCGAGGCGTGGCCGCACGAGAGCACGTAGCGGTCGCGGTTTGGCCAGAGCGGCTGGGCGGGGTCGTAGCGCAGGAACTCAGTCCATAGCTCGAAGGCCACCGGCGCCAGGGCCATCGGCGTGCCGGGATGGCCGGAGGCCGCCTGCTCGACGGCATCCATCGCGAGCGTGCGGATGGTGTTGATGGTCAGCTGGGAAACGTCTTTGGAAGCGGTGAGCATCGGCGTAAGTGCTTGCGGGAACGACAGAAAGTCCTGGCTGGCAAAAGCAGCCGAAGCCGCAATATAGGGGGGGCATTTTCGGGCTGTCAAACGGCCGAATCCGTACGGGCTTGACCGACTACTCGGTCCGGCATCGGCGGCGCAGGGTATCGGCCGAGCATTAGATTCCAGTAGGCCCAAGAGCGGGGGTCGAAGATTCCCGGGGGCGCCGCGTCGAGGGCCTCTCGCAGTTCATTATCTGAAAGCTGCTTGCGGACTTCCGCGACATCGCGGTGCGTGCCGTAAGTCATTGCATAGGCCAGAAATCGACTTGTGTTCGCAATTGCCACTGTAGGTTCTTCAAACCAAATCACGCGCCGCGCAACAGCTTCGATTTCCGGCGTTAGATTCAGTGACTTCATGATTGGGCCGGCAAGTGGTCTAAGTCGACGCCTCGAACAGCGTGTACCAGCCGATCGCGCACTTCTCGCGGCAACGTCGGAAGATTGCCATCATCGAAGTAAGAGAGCGATTTGAGCGTTAGCTGGGGATTGAATGACGCCCCATAGAGGGATCGCGCAACCGAAAGCGCTGCGGATAAGTCAATGGCTCCGGACTGAAGGATAGCGTCCATGTCGATGTAGTCTTTTGCCTCGGCTCGTTTTTGAACGACCGCGGCCTTCATGCCGGCCAGATCCTGTAGTGCGGCAATTCTTATACGATTGTCCTCGGCGATGAGCGGTTCTTTTGTCAGTTGAAGGCGTGGCGTTCCAAAGAAGGAAATCTGAACGGCGCGTCCGCGTTCGACGGCGCACCTAAGAGTATTGGCAGCCTTTTGGAGCGTCGTGCTGTCTTGAAGAAATGGGATCTGGACGAAAAGTTCGTCCGGATCAAACTCTTGTGAAGCCACAAAATCAAAATTCAACGACGCCGGATGTCCTAGCTGTAAAGCAATTCCAGTGCCACCGCATAAAACGAATTCCCGGGGGAGGCATCCTAGCTCCGGCCAAATGCGGCGCTGTTCCGCCGGCAAAATGGAAAGATTTGGCTGAAGAGTGGCAGCCATGGCGGTTTTGTTCCGTTCTTACGCCATTCTTCGGAGGGCCGGCGTCACACTAACAGTAAATCCGTTGCCCTGTCTCGCAACTCTGCCGCGCAAGCGACGCGATCGTCAGCGCCCGGTGGGCGTCATCGAGGCTGGCGCTCTTCAGCACCAGGCTTTCGACGGCACGGTGAAAATGCAGCAGTAGTTGTTCGCCGACGGGCCGCTCGTGGTCGAGCGTCTCCAAATGCTGGCCGGCTTTGTCGAACCAGGCGACCGTGTTCGGCAAATCGACGAATGCCAGCCCGTTGTCACAAACGACCTTCAGGTCCGCGGGGCGGCGGTAGGCGATCGACTCCTCGCAGTCTTTGGGAACGTATTGGCCGCAGGCGATCATCGCCATGGCGCTTTTGCCTTCTTCGCTGGCATCGGCAAAGTCGAGGCTGATGGAAAAATAATCGGCGCAGGCGTCGCCGTGCGGGTTGTGCGAAATCGCGACCAGTGAACTTGGCTCGGCGTCCACCACATAGCGGCACCAGTCGATGAGCTCGACCATGTCCAGCTCGCATCGCGTGCCGTATTCGCCGGCGGCTTCGATCGTGCGACGGCGGTTGCAGAACAGCATCCGCGGCTTGCCGAGGCGGGTGGCGATGAGCTCCTTCAGCCGCAGGGTGGCTGGCGAGAGGCGGCAGGGGAACTCGGCCATGAAGGCGACGCCGGCCTCGCGAACGCGGTCGCGGAGGATAGCGGCTTCGTCGTCTTTCAGCTCCAGCGCGGCGGCGCAGTAAATCGCTTTGCCGGCGTCGCACGCGGCGTAGATCGGCAGCGGGCCGAACCATTGGGGCGAGAGCAGGAGGATCGCGTCCACGTCCTCGCGGGCGGTGAGCGCCCGAAAGCCGTCGTGCAGCGCGGCGTTTAGTTGGCGCGCGGCTTGGAGAGCCCGATGGTGGACCGGATCGCAGATGGCGCGCACGTCGAAGCGGTCAGACAGCGCTCGCAAAGCCGGCAGATGTCGCGAATCCCAGAGAGGTCCAATGCCTACGACGCCGACCCGAAGCTTCATAAATGACGTGCAATTGCGAAGTTGTGCGGCGCGGCCGGATAGCGGGACGGAATGCTCGGCGGCGCCAGCTAAGTATATCGACCGGGCGGGCTTGGGCACAGACGAAACCGCTGGGCGCGGTAAAATCCACGCAAAACCCGCCGCCGGTTATTGCTTTGCAAGACCCAGCGATTTTAGCATTTCGGCGAGCAATTCCATCGGCAGACCGACGACGTTTGACTCGCTGCCGCTCACGAGGTGCAGCCATCCGGGGCGGTCCTGGTAGCCGAAGGCGCCGGCCTTTCCCTCCCAGAGGGAGGTGGCAAGATAGTCGTCGATTTGGGCGTCGCTCAAGGGATCCATGCGAAGCTCTGAAATCGCGAGCCGCACCTGCGGTTGGCCGGAGGCGCCCTCGGCGAGCGGCCGCCAGACGCATAGGCCGCTGTACACGCGGTGCAGACTGCCGCACAGGAGCTGGAGCATTTGGCGGGCGTGATCCTCGTCGCGCGGTTTGCCGAGGATTTCACCCTTGCATTCGGCGACGGTGTCACAGGCGATAATGAGGCAACGGTCATCGAGGCGGCCGCTAAGTTTCAGTTGGCCCGCGACGTCGGCGGCTTTGGTCGAGGCGAGCTCGACGACCAGCGCGGCCGGCCCGCCCTCGGAACAGATGCCGCACTCGGCCGACTCGTGCGGCGGCACGACGTCGAACCGATAGCCGGCCTCGGCGAGCAATTCTCGGCGCCGCGGGGAGCCGCTGGCTAGGATAATGCGGTAGTCGTTCATCGTGGTTCGTTCGCGGTGGGTCGAGACTGGCGTGCTGCAAGGAACGCGCCAAGAACAGATTACAACTGCATCCCCTAGCGGAAAACAGGCATGTCGTTCGGTGAAACGCATTTGGAGGTGATTTATGAAGACAATCACCTCCTGGCGGTGAACAAGCCGGCGATGCTGCCCACGATGGGCGTCGCCGACGAACGCGACAGCCTGCTGATCCGAGCGAAGGAGTTTCTGCGGACGAAATATGCGAAGCCGGGGAACGTGTATGTGGGCGTGGTGAGCCGGCTCGACGCGCCGGTGACGGGGCTCGTGCTGCTGGCGAAAACCTCGAAGGCCGCCGGACGATTAAGCGAGGCGTTTCGGGAGCGGCGGGTGGATAAGACCTATCTGGCGGTCGTTGCGGGGGAGCCAAGTCTCCAAGGCGGCGTCCTCGAGAATTCGCTGCGCAAAGATGAACGACATCGCAAGATGCATGTCACGCATCAGGCGCACCCTGACGCGCAGGCGTGCCGGCTGAGCTATCGCGTGATTGTCTCGGGTGAGGAGTTGTCGCTTGTGGAGGTGCATCCGGAGACCGGGCGGAAACACCAGATTCGCGTGCAGCTCTCGCATTTTGGATGTCCGATTGTCGGCGACCGCAAGTACGGCAGCACAGCCGAGTTTTCGCCGGGCATCGCCCTGCATTCGTATCGGCTTGAACTGGAACATCCGGTGCGCCGAGAGCGGCTGGCGCTTAAAGCTCCGCTACCGGCCGCGTGGCGCCGGCATCGGGCTATCAGCAGGCTTCTCGGACGCCTGTAACGCCAATTCAGCGGTGGCAAACCGCGCGATCGTCTTCTAGACTTGAGAAGACTTATAATACGTCAGTCGCGGCTCCGTCGACGCACTTTTCCTGATCTTGTTCAGCGTGCGAGCATTGTTGGCTTGTCCGAAGCGCCTCATTCCATCCTCGAACAAGCCGGACTCGCCAGCGGGTTGCTGACGCAGGAGCAGATCGACCGCGCCTGGCACGCGATGGTCGATCCGCTGAGGTCCGGCGAGCGCTCGCTGAACGACTTGTCGGACGACGTCCTGAGCGACGAGCTCATCAAGCTCGGCTATCTGAATCGCTGGCAGGCGGAACAGCTTCGTCGGGGGCACACGAAGTTCACGCTGGGGCCGTATCGGATTCTCGACGCGATCGGCCATGGTGGCATGGGCTATGTGTTCAAAGGCGAACACGGATTGCTGGGACGCATCGAAGCGATCAAGGTGCTGCCCAAGAGCCAGATGGACCCGCGATCGATCGACGCGTTTTGCCGGGAGATTCGGGCGCAGGCGCAGCTCGACCACCCGAACCTGGTGCGGCTGTCGTTCGCCGACAAGGAAGGCGACACTTATTTTTTGGTGACGGAGTTTGTGCCGGGGAGCGATTTACGCCGGTTGGTTCGGCACCACGGACCGCTTTCGGAACGGCAGGCGGCGCTGGTGGTTTCGCAAGCCGCGGAAGCGCTGGCCTACGCCCACGCGCGCGGGTTGGTACACCGCGATGTCAAGCCGGGGAACCTGCTGGTGACGCCTGAAGGGCGGACGAAGCTGACGGACCTGGGACTGGCGTCGTTTTCGTGGGATGCGACGCCGATCTCGTCGATGGGACCGGTACACATCGTCGGCACGCCGGATTTCATCGCGCCTGAGGCGATTTCAAGCCCGAGCGACGTGCGGCGTTCCAGCGACATTTACTCGCTGGGTTGCACGCTGTACTACGCCGTCACAGGGAAGGTGCCGTTTCCGGGCGGCTCGACGCGTGACAAGCTGCGGCGGCATTTAGATGAGGCGCCGATTACGCCGATGCGCTTTGCGCCGCACCTGGACCATGACCTGGCGGACTTCATCGCGCACATGATGCACAAGCGGGTCGAGGAACGCCTTGGTTCGGCGGCAGAGGTCGTTGAAGGATTGCGGCGGTGGACTGAGGGCGCTGATGACAGCGTATGGCGGCAGATTGGGCAGTACGCGTCGGCGCCCGGGCAGCGCTCGATTACCGGGGCAACCTTGGCCGACACGATTACCGTTGATCCGAATGAACTTGACCCGGGAGAGCAAACGCCGAGGAAGCGGAACGACATTACCGCGCCGGTGAATCTGGCGCCTTTGCGCGACGTGAAGCCGCCGGAGCGCATGGCGATGACGGCCGGCGCCAACGGAGCGGCGGTGGTGAAGCCGATGACGCTTGGGAGCCTCGGCTTTGGGCCGGCGATCTTGATTGTAGCGGCGATCGCAACGGCGCTGGCGGCGATTGGGCTGGCGCTGCAAAACTGGTGATGAGTGCGCAAGTGCAGCCCTCACGCTCCGCGTGAGGACCGTCTCGCGGAGCGAGACGGCTACACTTGGGGCCGTCTTGCTTTGCGAGACGGCGATACTAA
>JAICUM010000482.1 GCA_025935855.1 Pirellulales bacterium
AAAAGCTCGGCAGAATGTCGGCCACCAAATCAATTGAGCTTTGTCCGGCGAACGCCACTTGGTTGCCGTCACTGGCGAAATCGACGTTCGAGAAGTTCGACAGTGACGTGGAATGCTTGTAGAAGAAGCGATTGTTGTAGATGCCCGCCTTGCCTTCGGCCCCAAATCGCAGACCCTGCCGGAGGGTGATCCACACATCCCCGCCGAACTGGGCGCCCGCCAGGTCATTCGTCGCGGCCCACAGAATGTTGCCCGTCGAAATGATCGGCGAGATCGCCGTGCCAATGTTGGCCGTCGCGTCGAAGTTCAGGTCTTCGGTCAGTTGGATGTAGCGGAAACCGGCGAGCAGCGTGCCGGAGATTCGCGGGTTATACCCGAGCCAGTACCGCCGGTAGCTCAGCTCCGCGCTTTGCAGCGTCGAGTTGTAATCGAGTGTGTACTGAGAGCCCTGATCTAATTCGGAGCCTGGAATCGGGTGCAGGCCGTACTGCGTGAAGACGCTGTCGAGCCCAAACGGGCTGTTGGTCACGTCCGTTGAATTCACCGTCTCGTTGAAGCCGATGTCCATGATGCCCATGTACGTCGCCTCGATCAGCGACAGCGGGCCTAGGTCATAGCGTCCGGCAATGGACCAGCCGGCTTCGTAGTCATTGAAATCCTTAGCTGGATCGATGAACCGGTTGCCCGTGATGCCGGCGGAGACGAATGGCTGCACGTCGCGGAACAGCCGGTCCGGCGTCAGAAACACGCTCATCACGGCGATGTCGAAGTAGTGTGGGCCCGATTGATCCGGATAGCTGCAGCCGCCGAAGTCGGCCCACGGCGTCGAGCTGCAAGCGCCGTCCATGCAGCCATTGCAGTCGCCGTAGCACTGGCCGTCCGGACAGCCGCCGCCATTGGGCGAGCAGTTCTGACAGTAGCTGGCCGGCATGATGATCGGATTGCCCGAGGCGTCCATATAGGACTGGCCTTGGGCAGCCGCCATGCCGCCCGCGAGCGGCGAAGCCGGCATTCCCGGCGCCTGCGCCCAGCCTTGGGAGGCTGCTGCCATGAGAATCGCCGCGGCCATGGCCGCCGGCGGCAAGCTCTTGAAGAGCGATTTCATCCGTCCATACCCCCTAGAAGCGACGAGCAGGCGCGATGGGTCGCGGCCCCCTGTATCTGCGACGAGTTCGTTCAGCCGGCGCGTTGGATTCGGGTCGCGGCAATGGCGAAACGAAGCTGGCGCCGGCAGCGCTAGACGCAACCGCGCGGCGCTATCCTGCGCCTACGGGAATCCAGTCGCTCGGAACAAGTTATCGGACCATTGTGCGAGGAATAATCAGCCGTTCCGTCACAAGCGGCAGATTTTGCCGCCATGCCAGCACCGTTGCGGCGGTTTTCAACCGCCGGGGTAAAAAGAATCCCGGTCGTCTTTCCAACGTCCACGAATGGAGTACGCGGCGGTTAAAAACCGCCGTTACTGCAGATGCTCGCGCAGCTCGGCAAGCTCGCGTTCAAAGCCGCTGCTGAGAATCGGGAACCGGCACCAACCCTTCGGATCGAGACTCTTATCGTCCACATGGAACGACGGAGCGAACCGCTCGCGCTTCCACTGGCTGGCCGCCCACAAGGTGAAGAATCGCTCGACCCACTCGCCGAGTTGCTTTGCCGGGTATTCGGTGAACCGCGGCTGTAGCGTCTGAAAGACTTCCAGCGGCGTGAGCTTGTCGTTGATCGCCGCTCGTTCGATCGCTTCCAGCACGGCGTAAGGCATCAGGTCGTCTTCATCGGTCTGCCTGGATGACGGCGGCCGCAGCTCCGCCGTCGGCGCCTGGGAATTCACGGCCGCCAGCGCCGGCAGTGGTCCCACTCCCAGCGGACCGGTTTGCTCCATCCATTTCAGCCAATGGAGCAGGAATGCCTTATCGACGCCGGCAATCGGCGCCAGGCCGCCGCAGGTGTCGCCGTCCATCGTGGCGTAGCCGACGGCGGCCTCGCTACGGTTGCTCGTCACCAGCAAAATCGCGTTGCGGAGGTTGGCCAACAGCCAGGCCGCCGGACCGCGGGCCCGCGCCTGGATGTTCTGCAGCGCGGCGTCGTCGCGGTCCCAGGAGAGTTGCCGTCCGGCGGCTTGCGACACCGTCTCCACATAACCATCGACGAGTTTGTCGAGGTTCCATTCGAGGAAATCGGCGCCAACCGCCTTTGACACAGCCGCCGCCGCCTGATGCGTCGTCTCGCTGCTGTTGCGGGTCGCTTGATAGACGCACGCCAAAAGCTTGCCGACGGCTTCTTCGGCGTTTTGCACGTCGCTTAACTTAGTCGCATTCGGCAATCGTTTGGCAAACCTTTCGCGGCCCAGTTCCGCGGACGCCAGCTTGACCACCAGCCACACAAGCGTGGCCACTGAAGCCGAATCCGCGCCGCCGCTCATCGAAACGACAAACCCCGCGGCATGACTCTTGCGCAAATAGTCGATCAACCCCAGCGCGACCGCACGGGTAAATTCTTCCATCTTCGAAGGCGGCGAACTGTCCCAGGCCGCCATCGACGAGGCAGGGCAGGGCGCCGTCGGCGACGGCAGCTTGAACGAGCATCGCACCGTCTCGCCGCCGTAAGAATGCGGCGGCAAACTCGGCTCGCTCGACGAAGCCTTCTTGCGACGCGTGGCTTCGACATCGATGTCGGCACAAATCAGCGCGTGATCGGCAAACGATAGCCGCGGCCCTTCGGCGAGTAGCTGGCCGCTGCTGGCGATGAGCGTGCCGCCGTCGAAAATCGCCCGGCCGGCTTCATTCCCCAGCACATTCGCAAACGCATAGCTAACGTCGAACGTGCGCGAGCCTTCGAGCACCAGTCGCCGGCGAATCTCCTGCTTCCCGAACGCGAAATGGCTGGCCGTTGGATTGAGAATAATGTCCGCGCCGCCGCTCGCCAGGCGCGAGCCCGGCCGGTCGGCTACCCAGGCGTCGCGGCAGATTTCGATGCCGATCCGCACGCCGCCGCAGTGGTACAACAAGTCGCCCACCGGCACTTCGCGACCGAATAGCTCGATTCGCTCGACCGACGCCGCCGGCCACTTCCGAAACCACCGCGGCTCGTAGTGAATGCCGTCGCCGGCCAGGTGCTGCTTGAGCGTCAGCCCCAGCAGCTCGCCGTTGCAAAGGAGTGCCGCAGCATTATAAAGCCCGCGATTGACCATCACCGGTAGCCCAAGCGCAACGGTCATCCCGCGCGTCGCCGGCATGATCTCGGCCAGCATCTCCAGCGTCGCCTTCTGCACGCCGGTCGAGAAGAACTGATCCTCGCAGCCATAGCCGCTGACGCAAAGCTCCGGCAGGCAAAGGACGGAGGCTTCGTGACCCCGCGCCGCGTCAATGGCCGCGAGAATCCGGTCGCGGTTCCCTTCCCAATCCATGGGCGTCTGATTCAGCGCGGCAGCGGCAAGGCGAAGCTTTAACATGCCTCAAGTATATGCCGCCCAGACACCACAGATAGCCGTCCCGCGAGCCGCGATGCTACGCATCGCCGGGGAGCTGCTTCAGGAGGATCAACCGCAATGCGTTCAGTGCTTGCTTCGCCGTCCGCGCCTGGCGAATCGCCGGATGGCAGGCGCAGCTAAACCTCAACTTTCGCACTCCCGTCGGTGTTGCAATGGAGACATACACATGGGCCTCCCGCCGGTCGGGCTCCTTCGGGAAAGCGCCGACCGCCAAACCGTAATCAGCCGAAGCACACTTCTTGATGGCTTCCGCCGCGACGGGGGCTGCCTGAGGATCATCCGGAAGGCCTGAAGCCATGTTTAACAATCGGCCCAAGCCCACTGACGCCAGGTCGCTGTTCAAGACGACGCTCCCCGCGAACGCCGTCGAAACCCGCGATGCTCGGGCCAACCATTCGCCCAGCAGACCGCCGGTCGCCCATTCGTCAACGGCCACCGTTTGGCCGCAATCTTTCAGCAGGCGTACAACC
>JAICUM010000186.1 GCA_025935855.1 Pirellulales bacterium
GATCAACCGCATCGCCGCCGGCGAAGGCCAACCGCTGAACGAGCGGCCGGATCAAGTGTGACGACTAGGAGATTGTCCGCAGATGACGCAGATAGGCGCAGATGGATTGGAAATGGAATGCCTTCTGCGTTTCCTCCGATTCCCTCTCTTATCTGCGGCCATCTGCGGACAATTTTGCCGTCACGACCCCATCACCAATCGGCACAAGAACGCCGCCAACAACCCCGCGTAATTGCCTAGCGCATATCCAAGCAGCGCCATCAACACCGCCGCGCCCAACAAGCTTGGCTTGTGCGTCTCCGCCACCGCCGTTGCCGTCGCCACCCCGCCGATGTTCGCGGCGCTGGCGATCGCCGCCGTGTGAATGTCCACACGCAGCAGCTTCGCCCCCACCAAGCAAAACGCCCCGTGAATCGTGATGCAGATCGCCGCTCCCAGTAAAAACGGTCCCGCCTGGCCCGCCACCGTTTGCAGGTTTGCCGTCGCTCCGGTCTGCGCCATGAATAGAAAGATGAGCGCCATCCCCAACGGCCGGCTCGCCGGAATCTTCCGCAGCGGCGTAAACGACAGCAACAGGCCGAACGTCGTCACCAGCAATATCCGCCAGGTCTTGGCCGTCGCGAAATTCTCAACCACCGGCAGCAGCTTCGAACAGAAGTCCGCCGCCGCCGTTACCGCAAACGCGATGAACAACAGCGATAAGTAATGCCGGTACGTCGCCGGAGCGATCGTCGCCTCATGCGCCGCGGCCGCCCGCTCCATCCGGGCGACGCGCTCCGGGTCAACGCGGGCGAACTTCGCAAACGGCTTCGCCAGTTTTCTCGACGCGAGTAAGAGCGGCAACCATACCAGCAGAATGGTCGTATCGGCGAGCACCGCCAGCGGCCGCACGGCGTCGCCTTGCAGCATCTCGCTCACCGCGAGCATATTCCCCGTGCCGCCCACCCAACTTCCGGACAGCGCCCCGTACGCCTTCCACGCGTCGGAGCTGACCCGCGACCGCACAACATAGGCGCCCACCGCCGCGCCTAGCACGACCCCCACGCTCCCCAGCAGCATAACGCCGATGCCGCGGCCCAGCACCTTCACCGCCGCCACCAGCTCCACCTCGAGCAGCATCAGGACGAGCATCATCGGCATGACCAGATCGGTGATCTTGTCATACACCGGCGACTCAACCGGAATCACGCCGCTGTTCGAAAGGATGACCGGCGTCAAATAAATGAACACCAGCGTCGGCACATATTGAAACAGCCGCCACCGCGTCGCCTTTTCCAGCCAAAAGAAGAACGCGCACACGCCGCACAGCACGGCCAGAATGCCAGCGTCCGAGGAAATCGGCAGCGCCGTGCGCAGGGCGTCCAATATCGATGGCGAAGTACTGGCAACTGTCATGACAGGCGCCAGTCTAGCCCGCGAACCCGCGCGCCGCCACGCCTACAGGCTGCTACTCGTCTAACGATTGCGTCGCCGCCGCGCGGCAAACGGCAACGCCGCCATCAGGACCACGCAGGCCGCCGGCTCTGGCACGCCCACGGCGCCGGAAACCACGTACTGACTATTGTGGTCGATCACCGCCCACGCAACGTGGTTCGTCGTGTCCACGCCGTAGTTGCCCAGCGCGAATTCGGTCGCCGCGTTGTACCCGCCAAGAAAAGAGTGCTGTTGCGCCCCGGCGTCCGAATCAAGGTTGACCGTATTGGTCCACGAATCGGACCCGTCAATCTTCGTGGCGATGAAAACGTTGTTCTCGCTGCCGAACAAGGCGACGGCCAACGCCGGGTCATAACTGAGCTGGATGACGTGCAAGTCGCCGCCGCTGCCGGAAACATCGACTGCATCGCTCACGGACGGGACGCCCTTTGGCGCCGGTAAGAACGTTGCATTGAGCAACTGTTCGACGGAGGCGGTTCCACCCAATAGTTGGACGGTCGTGCCCTGTCCAAAGGGCGACTCATTCGTCGCGCTGAACCCTGAGTAAGCGCCGCCCGCTGCCACCGTCGTCGCGGCGGAACTGCCGACGTTGCTCGTCATCGAGTAGCCGACCGCGTCTCCTGTGCTGTTAAATACCGTAACGCCGGAGGAATGCACGGCCAACGTCGCGTCTGCCGACGCATCCGACGAGCCACCGGTGATCGTCCCCGAACCAATACTCACTTCAACCGAAAAGGGATGGCCAAATGTAAAGGAAACATCATCGGTAATGGTTCCCGGCACATCGTGAATGTCGTTGCCGCCTCGATAGGAAGTGAATCCGTAACCCTTGCCTGTGGGCAGCGTGACGTCCCAATTGCTCGCGATGCTCGCGCCTGTGTTCACGAGCTGGAAATCGCCGCTGAATCCATAGCTAAAGCGGGCCTTGCCGGCCTTACCCATCAACGACGGGTCTGTGGGAGTAATGGTGATCGTATCATTCCAAAGGCCGCCGGCGCCGTAGTAGCCTCCAAGGCCGTCGTGGTTAGAAGTCGAGTGGCTGTCAATCGACAGGCTGCCATAGGAGGCATGGGAGCTGGCGTGGCCAAACGAGCCGGCATAAGACGTGTCGAGCGAAGACGCGTTCGCGTCCGTCTTGTTGATGATGTGAACGCCATCCCCCCCGCCGGACGACGTGCTGTTGGAGTTCAATTCGTTTGCATTGCATCGATGAGAGGGCAGAAGCAAGAGCCACGCGATAACCGCCGCGGTCGCGACGCGCGCCGACGACGACAAAATGAAAAAGGTTGTTTCGCGCAATTCCATGCGATGACCGACGTTCATGAGTTCTCTTCCCCAAATGAAAAGTGTTCTACTGAGTGTTTATTCACTGAATTCCGGACAAAGAAAGCTTGAGAGTAATCGCAGTAATTCACTTGTCAAAATGACACTTTCTTAAGCAACGCGCTTACCTCAAATGGACGCTGCGTCCAAGGCGGCTGCTCAATAAGGATAGAAAGGTCCCCTATTCATTGCGGCGACCCGCAACGCCAGAGGCGCCAAACCAATTTGCTTCGACGTCAGCGCGCGTCTAATTCAGCGCTGTAAGGTTCGCCCTTCAACAGACAAAGGTCGCTACCAGGCGGCTTCCGACGGCGGAGGGTCCATGGCGACATTTCCAATTGCGCCCAAGTAATGCCAGTTTTCTCGTCGGACTCGGAAGGGAGCCGAGCAAAATCCGCCGCTGTGAAACTTCTCGAGCCTGCCCCAACCGCCCCGCGAAAGCACTTGGGCGCCGCGGTCCAATCGCCTACGATGAAGGGTCGCCTCCGAGCGCTCGCGGCGCAGCACTCCCGGCCGAGTGGCGGAATTGGCAGACGCTCTGGACTTAAAATCCAGTGGGGGGCAACCCCCGTGCGGGTTCGAGTCCCGCCTCGGCCACTAGGCGATGATCTCTTCGATCGCTTTGCCGTAGTCGATTTCAAGTCGCTTCCGGCCGGGCACGTCCAGCTTGCGCGGCTCCAGGCCCATTTGCCGCAAAATCGTGGCGTGGATGTCCGTCACATAGTGGGGATTTTCGACCGCCTGGAAACCGATTTCGTCGGTCGCGCCATGCACCACGCCGCGCTTCAGGCCGCCGCCGGCCATCCACACCGTGAAGCCGAAGATGTGGTGGTCGCGCCCGTCGCCGTTTTGCGAACCGGGCGTCCGGCCGAATTCGGTCGCGAACACGACCAGCGTTTCATCGAGCATGCCACGGGCTTCCAGGTCCTCCAGTAACCCGGCGATTGGCTTGTCCACCCACGAGCCTAACGTGACCATGGCCGGTCTCAGATGAAAGTGCGCATCCCACGCGCCGGCGCCGCCGCCGCCATGCTGAATCTGAATGAACCGCACGCCGCGCTCCACGAATCGCCGCGACGCCAAGAGCTGGGAGCCGAAGTCCCGCGCATTCGGGTCGTCCAACCCGTAAAGCTTTTTGGTCGCCTCGGTTTCTTTCGAGAAGTCAATCACTTCCGGCACGGACATCTGCATTCGATACGCCAACTCGTAGGAGGCAATCCGCGCCGCCAGCGACTTATCAGCCGGATAACGGTCTTCCTTGATGGCGTTGAGCTTGCGGCTCAGGTCGATGCCGATCGTCCGAGCGTCCGCGGCAAACTCCTTCTCCGGCGCCGCGTAGTCCAGCGGACTTTTCGGATCGATCCGCAGCGGCACCGCGTCGTGCGTTTGCCCCAGGTACAGGCCGTCCCGGATGTTCCAATAGGGACGCGTTCCAATCGAGATGAACTGGGGAAGATTGTCGTTGAGCGTGCCGAGCCCGTAGTGAATCCAAGCGCCGAGCGTGGGGAACTGCCCGTCGACAAAGTGCCGGCCCGAGTGAAACTGCGTTTGTGCGCCGTGGTTGCTGTCGGTCGTCCACATCGAGCGGACAATGGCCAGCTTGTCCACATTCGCGCCGATGCGCGGGAAATTATTGCAGACCTCGATGCCGCTTTCGCCATACTTCCGAAAACCATCCTGCATGGGAAAGAGCGTGCTGGCCCGGGTGGCGATGGGCGCCGCCACGCGCTCGATCTTCAGCTTTTTCGGGCTGAACACGTCGGCATACGGCGTGTCGGTGATCATCTTGCCGCCGTATTTCGTCAGCATCGGCTTGGGGTCGAACGACTCCATGTGGCTGACGCCGCCGTTCATGAACATCCAAATCACGCTTTTGGCTTTGGACGCGAAATGCGGCCGGCCGTCCGGCGGAAGCCAACCCGATGAACTGCCTAAGCTGTCCTGCTGGAGGATCGCGCTCAGTGCAAGGCCGGCGAATCCCGCCCCACTGCTCGACAGAAACGCGCGGCGCGACGGAGTGGCTTCCGAATGGTTCATAACTCGTCCTCGCAAAACAATCCTTATCGAAACACACGCGCTGACCGAACACTTGTGCAGGCCATCAACGCAGGGTCACAAAATCGTTATCGTTCAACAGCGACCACACAAAATACGACTGCGCGTCGTCGCCTGATGCTTTCGGCAGCTTGCGCCACTCCGCCAACGCCTGCTCGCTGGCCTGCAGCTCGGCCGCATTTGGCGGATTTCCTAGCAGCTCCACAAACGCGCTGCCAATGAACGTCGCGTCGTCGACGGTCGAGGCCCGCGCTTTTAGCGACGCGAGAATCTTGCCCGCGATCGGCTTCGCCGCCTCCAGGACCATGCGGCTGTTTGTCATCGCCAGGGCCTGCTGCGGGACGACGCTCTGCTCGCGGCGATAACACTCGGTCACCATCGGACCGTCGAACGTCGTCAGAAACAGATTGCGCTCGTTGTTCGAGTGGAAAAAGTACAGGCTGCGGCGCAAGGAGTCCGCTTCTTTGTCCGTCGGCACCGGCGGACCGCCGCGCGTGGGATCGAGCGTCCCGGCCAGCGAGAGCATCGAGTCGCGAATCACCTCCGCTTCGAGGCGAATCGTATTTCGCCGCCACCAGAACACGTTGTCCGGATCCTTGGCGACATTCGCCTCATGCCCCTTGTCGTCCGACGACATGCGGTACGTTGCCGAGCTGACAATCAGCCGGTGCATGTGCTTCATGTCCCAGCCGCTATCGATGAGCTCGGCGGCAAGCCAATCCAAGAGCTCCGGATTGGTCGGCGGCGGGGAGTTTCGTCCCATGTCAAAGGTATTCGCCGCCAGCGGCGTCCCCATGTGCCGGTTCCACAGATGATTGGCCGCGACCCGCGCGGTCAGCGGATTTCTCTTGTCCACCATCCAGTCCGCCAGCGCGGTACGGCGGCCGGTGCTCTGCTTGCTGAACGGCAGCGGCGGGTCATCTTTGAAATCGTCGTGGAATCGGATCGGCGACGGCTTGGCGCCCACGAGCGGCGTATAGTGCGCGTCCTTCGCGGGCACTGCGGCGGCCTGTTCGGCTTTCGACAGCGCGTCGCGCGCCGCTTTAAGCTCCGCATCAAGGGCCGGCTTGGCATTGGCATCCGCTTTGCGCAACCGCAACTCCAGATCGGTGACGGCTCGCAAGCCCTTCGCCACTGCGGCTCGCCTCTCCAGTCGGAGCGCCTCCTCGGCTAGCGACGTTTCGGCTTCCGCGAGTTTTGCATTGTCTTTTTCGCCGTCTTCCTTCACCCAGAGAACCCGCATCGCCGCGGCGCGTTTGTTGACGCTGTCCATTTCAAAGCGAGCGGCTTCCAGGTCCACCGTCGAGGCGTGCAGCTCAGCCGATGCATCGGCGACCGCTGTCTCCGCCGCGATACGCGCCTTGTCGTCCGTCGGCGCCGACTTGACCACGTCTTCCAACTTCTTGGCGGCCGCTTCATGCTTATGGCCGGCATCTGCGACCGCCTTTTCCGCCCTGGCCAGGCTGTCTTTCGCCGTGGTGAGATAAGCCTCGAATACCCACGGCCGCCGCTCCGGCTCATACGACTGGACCGGAAGCGTCACCGGCTTGATCGTCAGCTCTTTGAACGCAAACAGCTCCGGCACCCCTGGCGTGATGACTTTCGACTTGTCCGGATTGGCTTCCTGCCCCCGCACGTACAAATATGTGGGCTCCTCGGGCTTGCCGTCGAACGCACAAGGGACTGCATCCTGGCTGACGTCCGGCTGTTTCGGCAAAACATCCAGCCGCACGAAGTACGGCTCAAAAAACGCCCGCATGCGGTAAAAATCGGCCTGTTTGATCGGGTCGAACTTGTGGTCGTGGCATTTGGCGCAGTTCATCGTCAGGCCCAGCAGGCCCTTGCCTACGTGCTCGACAGTTTCTTCCATCCACAGGTTGCGGTTGAACAGAAAATAGTTGCGCGCCAAATACCCGGTGGCCCGCAGCTTCTCCAGGTCGTTCGGATACAGCTCGTCGGCGGCGAGCATCATACGAATCATTTCGCTGTACGGCATGTTGCTGTTGATCGCATCGACGATCCAATCCCGCCAGTGCCAGATATGCGGCGCGCTATTGCGCATCTCGGCGCCCAGGCCCCACCAATCGCTGTAGCGCCAAATGTCCATCCAGTGCCGAGCCCAGCGCTCGCCGTGTTGCGGCGATTCGAGCAGTCGGTCCGTAAGCCGTTCGTACCAGTCGTCTTTGGGATCGGAGCTTGCCTCTTGAAGCTGTTCAGGCGTCGGCGGCAGTCCAATCAGATCCAGATAAAGCCGCCGCACCAATTCCGACCGCGTCGCCTCGCCCTGCGGCGTGAGTTCGTGATGCTCATGGTTGGCCGCGATGAACGCGTCGATCGGATTCCGCACCCAGCCTTTGTTGGCGATTTGCGGAACGGCCGGCCTCACAATGGGCCGGAACGACCAATGCTCGCGCGGATCACGGTCCGTCTTTTCATCCGCCGGAGAATTCGCCCCTTCGTCGATCCACTGCCGGATCACGGCGACTTGCTCCGCGGTCAGCGGCTCGCCCTCTTGCGGCATGCGTTCCGCGGGGTCCTGCGCGGTAATTCGCACCGTCAACAAACTGCCGGCGGAGTCTTTCGGCTTGATGACCTGGCCGCTATCGCCCCCTTTCCGCGCCAGCGCGCCGGTATCGAGTCGTAACCCGCCTTCCTGTTTCAGAACGCCGTGACAGGCTTTGCAGCGGGCGGCGAAGACCGGTTTGACTTGCTTTTCGTAATCAATGGACTCGGCCGACGCGATCGCCTCCAAAGAGAATAGAACCGCGAGTGCAACCGAGGCCGTGAACACGCGCCGCCAACGCGCGGCCGGGCGAAGCGAGCGCCGCCACGCAGCTAGTGAATGCACAAATGGTCTCGCGCCGCCAGTTGCTTCGGCCTCGTAGCCCGCTGCGTCTCGCCGATTCATGCGATCGTCTCGGCCGGGGTGATGCGTGGGAGCGGCATCGAACGCTGACGCCGCCGGTTGCCGTTCCTCGCAGGCAAAAGTTGCCGAAAGAACGTTGCTTTTGTCGCCAATATAGTTGCCTTTGTCGTCAAAGACAAGTATCATGCTGTCATGTCAATTGCCGCCTACATCAAAGACGACCTTGCGTCGCATCTGCTCTCCGGCCGGAAGCTGCCCGTGGACCTGACCGTGCCGTCGCTGGCCGAGCACTATAACGTCAGCTACACCCCCGTGCGGACGGCTGTCGCCGAGCTCATTGGCGAAGGGCTGCTCGAAAAAGGTCTTAATCGCCGGCTCCGGCCCAGCATCGCCCCAGATGCCAACGTCCAATCGGTGCAGTCGCCCAAGCACCCTGAGCCTCCCGCCGACGCCTACGACGTCATCGTGAAGGATCTCGTGCAATTGAGCTTCAACGGCGATCCGGTCTACTTGCGCGAGGAAGCCACCGCGGAAAAATACGGCGTCAGCCGATCGGTGATGCGCAATATCCTCCATCGACTCGCCGGCGAAGGCATGCTCGACCACATTCCACGCCGAGGCTGGCGGCTGCGGCCGTTCCGGCAAGACGATCTCCAGTCATACGTCGAAGTGCGCAACTCGCTGGAGCTCACCGCCCTGGACGGAGCCCGCGGCAAGCTCGACGTTCAAGAGCTCAAACGCATTCTCGACGCTAACTCGATTCCGGAATCGCCGGACACGACGCCCCGAGTCGATGAGTCGCTGCACGATTACATCATCGCCGCCTCGGGCAACACTTACATTCGCGACTTCTTCGAACGCCAGGGCCGGTATTA
>JAICUM010000249.1 GCA_025935855.1 Pirellulales bacterium
GATACAAACCGGACTTGGTGACGCCCTCCCCTTCGACGAGCGTTTCGACAGCCCGCATCAGTTCAGCGGCCGCGATGCTCCATCAGACAGCGGTGGGAACCGACGCGGCGCGCAGTGAAGTCATGAAGGCAATCCTCATGTCGGGCGCGACCAAGTCGGAATTCGCCACGTGGGTCGATCCGACCACCGGCCTGGTGAATCCCTGGGATCACACGCAAACGCGGCCGCTGGACGACGTCTTCGGCGCCGGCGAGCTGAACATCTACAACAGCTACTTGGAACAATTCGGCGGCAAGCAGAGCGGCACGCAATCGGCCCCAGCTTCCTCCGTCGGCTCGTACGGATGGGACTACCAGGATCACAAGAGCGATCCTGGCACCGGTGACATCTTTTACAATTTCACCGTACCGACGGACAGCACAGCGAAGGAGCTGTCGATCATTTTGGCATGGAATGTAAAAGTCACTGACACCGATCCTGGGTCGGGTTTTTCACCGGTAGAAAGTCTGCAAAACCTCGATCTCGCGTTTTATGACTCGACCAACCTGAACGCGCCGATTACTACCAGCGCCAGTACCGTCGATAATGTGGAGCACATTTATCTTACGAATCTGACTTCTGGCACGTACACGCTGAAGGTCACCGGGTCGGCCAACTGGGACTACGGCCTCGCATGGCGGATGAGCACCGCGTTCAACACGCCCTCGGCCGATTTCGATAACAGCGGCACGGTGGACGGCGCCGACTTCCTGGCCTGGCAGCGGAACAACGGCATCCTGCTGGGGGCCACGCACGCCCAAGGCGACGCCAACGGCGACGGCTCGGTGGACACCGACGATTTGGCGTTTCTAACCGCTGCGGGGGTCGTTTCGGCGTCGATGTCCCATCCGAACGCTGGCGGCTCCGCCTCCGGCAACTCCAGCGGCTCCCTGCACGGCGTGCCGGAGCCGACCTCAGGCGCACTGCTTGCCGCCGGTGGTATGATGATCGCGGCGGGTCGAATCCGGCGGCGCAAACGGTGCGAGTGAGCCATGCAGGATCGGGGCGGGCATCGACGGAGCGTAGCGCGCGGCCGCGCTACCTGTAGGGGAGTCCGCCGCGGCGGACTCGCACTTGCGTCTTGCAGAGACGCGGCTACGGCAGCATTTACCCTCGTCGAGTTGCTAGTGGTGATCGCCATCATCGGCGCGTTGGTCGCCTTGCTACTACCCGCCGTACAGGGCGCGCGCGAAGCGGCCCGCCGAGCGCAGTGCATGAACGGTCTCAAGCAGGTTGCACTGGCGGTCTCGAACTATGAGTCAGCACACAAGTTTCTTCCCGCGGCAGGCGATTACTCCCCGCCGAGCTCATCGCTGTATTACACCTTCAGTCCGCGAATCGATTTGAAGTCCGGGAACAATCACGGGTGGTTGACGAGGTTACTGCCCTACCTCGAGCAGCAGGCGATCTACAGTCAACTGGACTTCAAGAAGCATCTCTCGCTGAACAATCCCGCGGCGCTCGCCGCACAGCCGCCGTCGCTGCTCTGTCCGAGCGAAAACACACTCGGCCAGTCGTATCTGTACCAGGAGCATGGCGCGAATCTGCAGCTAGGAAAGGCAAACATCGCAGCATGGTCGAGCCCGTTTCACACAGACGACTATGATCACCACGGCACCATCTGGCTGTATGAGCAGCCGTTGCGAATGGTCTCCGACGGCATTTCCAACACGCTCGTCCTAAGCGAGGTCCGTACGCGTGATGAGCAAGGCGATCAGCGTGGCGCCTGGGCACTCGGTTGGAACGGCTCGTCGCTTCTCGCGTTTGATCTTCACCCGCAACACGACATTCGCATGGACAGTCAGCAGCCGTGGCCTTATGTGTTCAACAGGTACAGCCTCGGGTATACGCAATCCCCCAATGGCAAACTTCCTGACATGCTCTACGCGTGCCCGGACCCGGTGAGTGAGCAGATCGAGGCGATGCCCTGTGAGACCGAAACCGAGGGCCATTACATCTCGGCGGCGCCGCGGTCGAATCATCCCGGCGGCGTGCACGGCAGCTTCCTCGATGGCGCCGTGAAGTTCATCGCGAACGAGGTGGACGAAATCGCGATGGGCTATCAAATCTGCATTTCGGACGATAGAAACGAGAACGACAAACAGCAATAGTCGTGTCGCCGGCCCGTGATGTGGCAAATTCACAAGCCCCTCATTGTGCGCGATTCTTATGGAGCCTGAAGCTTCGAGCCGCCGGCTCCATTTCGTTTGCCAGGCAGGCGTATTCATGGGCGTGGCCCTGATACTTGGCGGATTCGCCTGGAAGGCGACGGTGCGACCAAGTAGCGTCTGGTCGAAGGAGCAGGCCAAGGAGCTGACCGACGCGCGAAACGCCCTGCACGATTTGACCTACAATCACGAAGATGCCCCATCAGCTGCGAAAGCATCGCGCCCGAGCCAGTCACCGGCCGACCGCGACGCGGCACACGCTGCGGCGCAGGCCAGATTCGATCGCGTCCAGGCGGAGCTAGTGCAGGCGCGCTCGGTCGGCCACGAGCGGGGCGCCTGGCTCATCCGAATCGGGCTAGCCGCCGTCGTGCTATTCGGCATAGGCTATCTGTCTTCGCAACAGTAAAAATGCGTGCGCTCGTAAGCATGCCTCCCATGGACCTCCGCCGCTTCCCTCAAAGGAACTTTCCCATGAAATCGCCATTGGCTTTACTTCTCCTGGGAGTCCCGTTGTCAGCGGCTTGGGTGATGGCGCAGGAGTCGTTGCCGGTCGGAACGCCGCCGCAAGGCGGAGCGCCGGCTGGCGGTCAGCAGCCGGGCGGACAACGAGGACCCGGACCCGCCGGCGCCCCCGGGCAGCAGGCCCAGGCGCCGCCGACCGACCAGCGGCATTACAGTTACGCCATCGGACTTGAGCTCGGAGCGAGCTTCCGCGGCGACAAGCTCCCGCTCGACGTGGACAGCGTCGTGGCCGGCATCCGCGACGCCCTCCAGGCGAAGGACCCGCGCTATTCGCCGGAGCTCTGCCAGCTCGCGCTGGAGCGCCTCCACGAGCTGCAAATGGCCGCCCACGCGCGGCGCAATCAGGAGTTCTTGGTCCAAAATGCCAAGGCCCAGGGCGTGCAAACCACGCCCAGCGGCCTGCAGTACAAAGTCATCAAGAGCGGCAACGGCGCCACCCCCACCGGCGAGGACAGCGTGCGAGTCAACTACCGCGGTCAATTCATCGATGGCTCGGTGTTCGATCAATCCGAGGCCGGCGGTTCGCCCCCGCTCTCGATGAAGCATCTCATCCCCGGCTGGGTCGAAGCACTGTTGCAAATGAAAGTCGGCGACAAGTGGCGCCTCTTCATTCCGCCCAGCCTGGCCTACGGCGCCGAGGGCCGCGACACGATCCCCCCCAACTCGACGCTCGTCTTCGACGTGGAGCTACTGGGCGTCGAAAAGCCAACAGCCCCCGTCGGCGCGGCGCCCGGATCCGCGGAACGAACGGGCGTGGCGCCGAAATAGCACGCAACGTTCCGGAATGGCACGCGGATGACCGCGGATTGTACGGATCTCCGCGGATGAATTGAAACCAAGGCCTAAGCCGTCATGCCAGATTGTGTGCGTTTGTCGGGACTTCCAGCCGCAACGCGGCGTCAGCAAATAGCCAGGGGCGCCAGCCCCTGGTAGGGTGACGCCTCGATTATTTATGTCCCAATGGGGCGACAGTGTGATGGCCACGTACTGTCGCCGCTTTGGGGCTTGCCTGCCATTTCCAACGCAATCCAGGGGCTCGCGCACCTAGCTATTTACTGTCGGCCCATTGGGCCTCTCACGCAGTTGAAATTCGCCAATGATCGCAGCCAAAATTAATCTGCGTTCATTCCTCTCCTATTGTTTCGTCAGCGCAGGAGTCCTTTTGTCTCGGACCAACTCGCGTTGACGCTGGTAGTAGCACGCCGCGTTCGGCATGAGAACGATGAATTTGCGTTCCTGGAAACGCCGGAGTTACAATGCGATCATGACAGCTCAACTCAAGGAGATGTCCTGCACACACCGCGACGCGAGAACGAGGCCTAAAATCTTGAACCAAGGGCATCTGCTCCCGTGGGCGAGTTGGAACCGGGCGGTCCATTGACAACTGTTCATAGGTACAGTATACCGGAGGCGACTAGCGCACATACCTCGTAAGCGAAGGTGCCTCCGATGACTCAAGTAAATGTCGAAACTTTGGGCTGCTTTCCGATGGATGCCACCAATGGAACGCTGACCGCGACTGCCCAGGCCAATGTCGGGGCAATTAACGACTATCTCGGCGGCGAATACCGGCCGTCACGCTTGCCGCTCGTGTTTCCCGGTCGCGGCTGGCTGATCGCCGATACGATCGACCTGCAAAACCAAACAGGCCACGTCCTGCTAGGCTGCGGCGGCGAGCCGATCTGGCAGCCGGAAATCGAGTACAACTCCGTCGGCGAGCAAGGCGGTCCCGTTAGCCGGCTCGTGGCCGACCAAATTTTGGCTTTTGACGGTGAAGGTGGCCTGGCCGGAAAACCGTTAATTCGCATTCGTGGATATGGCAACCACGTTCAGCGACTCGCCCTGCAGGGTCAGTGGGGCGCGACGGCCATCGAGAATATCGATGATCCAGACCCCGCCAACTGGACCTATCCAAAAGATGGCCTGAACTTCGATAGCCACAGTGCTCCACTCGGCGACCTGCGCGCGTGGTTCGGAATCGAAGTCCAGGGCCAACAGGATGGTCTTGGGACGGGCAAACTTATCTGCCCCGGATCACTGGCTATCATGCTGTTTCGGGTCGCGATTAAGTGTATCCCGACCCCCATCCAAGACAACGCGGACCAACTCTTTTTGGACCGGTTCTTCGCGCCGTTTTGCGACATCGGGCTGTGGTGCACGAACCTGCAATCGGTCGGCCACAGGATCGCCTATTTCGACCAAATATGGTGCAACACAGGCTTCCGGTTCGACGCGGGTGGCAAACTGTGGTGCGGCGATTTGGTAATGCAGAGCGGCTCACAATACGGCCTACTGCTTACCGGCAGGGATTCCGATGTGGGCGGCAATCGAGCCTCGTTCCGCATCGACCGGCTGACGATCGACGGCAGCGCGCCGGACGACTGCCAGGCGGTGCGAGTGGAGCCGCCGATGGTGGATCCTCCTGAAGATCCGCAGCCTTACAGCTACGCGCAGATTGATATCGGCTTTTTGCACGTGGACTCGAACCGCTCCCAATCAACGCCGGCTCACCCGTTGATCGTACTTGATCGCTTCTATGGCGACGTGAATATCTACGGCGGCGTTTACCTGTACCAAGGGATGATCAAGGTCACCGGCGGCACGGAGGACTACTTCCCAACCATTCGTATCCACAATGCACGGATTGCCAAGGGAAATGATCCGCGCGCGGTTCTTTCGTCCGACTCCACCGGATACGTGCAATTCGAATTGAAGTCCTGCTGCGAGATGGACGGCGCCACGGGCGCCATCAACTCCGGAAAGATGTTTCCGGAATTTCAAGGGCTAATCGATAGAAGCGCTGTGCCTCCGGCAGTCGTTTCGGGCGGTTACATCTATAGAAGGGGAAATATTGTTACGACCTCGTCTTCATATGGCGCAAGCGAACTCAATGAAACCTTTGAGATGTCAGGAAGCGGGGCTAGTCTTTATCTGCCGATAGCGTCAAGCGTTCGCGGCATCATTTACTTCGTAAAGAACACGTCAAGCGGCAATATTACAGTCGATCCGTCAGGAACCGAAACCATTGATGGCGCCCCAAGCTTGTTGGTGATGTCAGGCGAGCGCTGGACCATTCAGAGTGATGGCGCAGGATGGATTACGATCTAATCACGAGACATATTAACCCATTTTCGCAGCGATATTGCATGCCATGCCGATTAGCTGGCCCTCTATAGCGTTCTGAAGGAGACACTCTAATGAAAGTTCGTACTCGATTGTTTGCCGCGATTGTGACCATCGCGGGCTTTGGAATCGACAACGCCAACAGCGCGACCATTCTTACCAGTCCTGCAGAATTCTCCACGCCAAACATCCTCATCGGTTTCGAAGCGTTTCCCAATGGTCAGCAGGTCCCTTATGGAGCTGCCATCTTGAGCGATCAGTGGCAGTCAAATGGTTTTCTGATTTCCGATAGCTCGCCCGCCACTGGTGCCGCCGCGTCATCAGGGACCGGCAATATTCCTTCTCATAGCGGCACGCGCGCGATTAGCGATAGCGAACGAAACACACCGGGCGGATTCATTGAGTTTCAGTTCATCCATCCAGTCAGCGGCCTTCCGGGAACAGTGACGGAGGCGGGTTTGTGGGTGCAAAATGCCGACTTTCCGTCGACCGTGACATTCTTCGATCGTAACGGCGGCGTCCTACAGACAATCCTGACCGACAGTTCGGATGATTTTGTGGGTATCCATGCCGACGAAGGAATTGCGCGCCTCCGGGTCGAAGACAATGACATTTACCTGGTGGACGACCTCCAGTTCGCGCCCGTACCCGAACCGCTGGCTGGCGCCCTGGCGCTGGTGCTACTAGGTGTGCCCATCTTCCGGCGTCAGTCATGCACTGATGTCGCATGCCGAAAAACGAGGATCTGGCGGACGGCCCCAAGCAAATGAAGACGGAACATTAATAAACGCTAATGTGCGCTAATAAACATTTACTGTGATGTAGTGCTTGTAGTGTACCGCCCCTTCGTCGTTCTCTATTGCCGCAGTTGCGGGCTGACGCCTTCTTGCTTCATGAACTTCGCGTTCGCGGTGGTGTCCGGCGGGCCGTAGTCGTAGATGCGATACTGCTTGCGGATTTTCGCGCCGCCCTTCTTCAGCGTCTTGAACGACAGGTCGTTGCTCTCCAGCACCCACGAGAACTCGGCCTCTTGAATGCCCCACGCCAGCGCGTCGGGCACCAGGCGGGCGACCAGCGCGATGCCGATGCCCCACGCCTGGTATTCCGGGAGCACGTTGGTGCTGATCAGCCGCACTTTTTTCAGATCCCGGCGATTGCGGAACAGCTTGAGAAAGCCGAACGGAAATAGTTTGCCGTCGATCTCCTTGATTCGCGGGTTGTAGTCCA
>JAICUM010000012.1 GCA_025935855.1 Pirellulales bacterium
GCCTACTACGAACTGCACGCGCCGGACGGGCGGAATATGCTCGTCTTTTCAATGGAGTTCTGGCCGACGGACGCGATGGTGGCGTGGGCGGACCGCATTGCCTCGCAGCCGAAGTACGCCGACTACACGGCAATGCTGCTCACGCATTCGTACTTGAACTGGAACAACGTCCGGTTGAACAACGACGGCAGCTCGTACGCGATTGGCGCCAACGGCGACTTTAACGACGGCGAGCAGCTGTGGCAGAAGCTGGTGAGCCAGAACAAGAATTTCGAGATGACGATCAGCGGGCACGTCGGCGGCGACGGCAACGCTTATCTGAAGAGCACGGGCGTGGACGGGAACGTGGTCCACCAGATGATGCTCGACACGCAGTGGGAAACCAACGGCGGAGACGGGTGGTTTCGCGTGATGGAGTTCTTGAACGACGGCAAGACGGTACACGTGCGCACTTTTTCGCCGCTGCTGAACGTGTACCGGACCGACGCGGCGAACGACTATTACATTACGTTAACGCAATTGCCGATGACGCCGGGGGACTTCAACGCGGACGGGCATGTGGACCAGCTCGACCTGGCGGCGTGGCAGGCAGGGTTTGGGACCGCCAGCGGGGCGGGCCGGACGCAGGGGGACGCGGACGGAGACGGGGACGTGGACGGGCAGGACCTTTTAATCTGGCAGCGGAATCGGGGGTTGGCGGCAATTTCCGCCGCCAGTAATGCGGTGCCTGAGCCGGCGACGATACAATATATGGTAGTGGCCGCTGTTTTGGCCGCCGCCCGGCTCCGTCGGCGTACCGCTGCTGGCTCGACCAGCAGTGGGAAGCGGGTACGAGACTCTCACTGCTGGACAAGCCAGCAGTGCCACCCCGTCGATTTGGAGCTGTGATGAAGCATCGCATCGTTGCCGTCTGGTTTATGCTCGCTTTGATTGCCGCCGCCGGTGCGCCGCTCGCTCACGGGCAGTTCATCATTGCTCACCGCGGCGCGTCGCACGACGCGCCGGAGAACACGCTCGCGTCGTTCAACCTGGCGTGGGAGCAAGGCGCCGACGGCATCGAGAACGACTGGTACCTGACGAAGGACGGCAAGCTAATCTGCTCGCACGATGCGGACACGCAGCGCACCGCCGGCGTGAAGCACGTGATCAAGGACACGAGTTTCGACGAGCTGCGCAAGCTGGACGTCGGCTCGTGGAAAAACCCGAAGTACCGCGGCGAGCGGATGCCGACGCTCGAGGAAGTGATCGCCACGGTGCCGAAGGGGAAGAAGATTTTCATCGAGCTGAAGATCGGGCCGGAGATCGTGGCGCCGGTGGCGAAGGTGCTGAAGGCGTCGTCCTTGGAGAAAGATCAGATCGTGATCATCAGCTTCAAGGGGGAGTCGATCGCGGAGTTCGAGCGGCAGATGCCCGAGCTGAAGACGCAGCTCTTGGTGCGATACGAGCAGGACAAGCAGACGAAGGCCTGGAAGCCGACGCTCGACGAAGTGGAGGCGGCGCTGGCCAAGAGCCGTGCGGACGCGCTGGGGACGCAGGCCCAGGAGAAAGTCGTCGATAAGCCGTTCCTGGATTCGCTGCGGGCGGCGGGCCACCGCGAGTTCGGCGTGTGGACGGTGGACGACGCGAAGGTGGCGCGGTTCTATCAGCGGTTGGGGGCGTGGTCGATCACGACGAATCGGCCAGGGTGGCTGCGCGAGCAGTTGCAAGCGGCGCCAAGCCGGAGCGCTAAGCCGCAAGCGGCCAAACGGAAAGCGGCGGCTGCGGCATCGCGGTAGTTGGATCGGCGCGGGCGCTTTTTCTCATCAGACTCTCATGCCGGCGCGATAGAATAGCCGGCGAGGCGTCGGCGACTTCCATTTCGTCGCACGCAGATTTCTAACGCCAGCGCGTGCGGGCCGTTATGCGCGTTTTAATTGTGGAAGATTACGCGCCGGTGCGCGCGGCGGTGGTTCAGGGGCTGAGCGAAGCGGCCTTTGCCGTCGATGCGGCGGACAACGGCGAGGACGGGCTGTGGCTGGCCGAAGGGAATCCGTACGACGTCATCGTGCTGGATTTGATGCTGCCGAAACTTGATGGGCTCTCGGTGCTGCGGCGTTTGCGCGGGGGCGGGTGCGAGGCGGGGGTGTTGCTGCTGACGGCGCGGGATGCGGTGGCTGATCGGGTCGCGGGGCTGGACGCGGGGGCGGACGACTACCTGGTGAAGCCGTTCGCGTTCGAGGAGCTGCTGGCCCGCGTGAAGGTGCTGACGCGGCGGCGGTACCGGCAGCCGGCGGTGATCCAAGTCGGCGATTTGCGAATTGATTCGGCGGCGCAAACGGTGTCGCGCGGCGGGAAGCGGATCGAGCTGACGCGGCGGGAATACGCGCTCTTGCACTACCTGGCGGTGCGACGGGGGGAGAGCGTTTCGCGCACGGAGATTTGGGAGAACGTGTATGCGTTCGACTCAGACGCGCACTCGAACGTCGTGGACGTTTACATTCGCTACTTGCGGAAGAAGCTAGAGCGGCCCGGAGCGCCGCCGCTCATCCATACGCGTCGCGGCTTTGGGTACTCGCTGGCGAGCGACGAGGTCGAGGCATGAGCCGCTCCTTGCGCCGGCAGTTGTTGGTCCGCACCGCGCTGACCGTGATCGTGGTTTCGGCGCTGGCGACGCTCGCGATCTTTCTGCTGTTGCGGCGGCGGCTTATCCGGGACTTCGACGCGGTGCTCGAGTCGAAGGCGGTTGCGCTGGCGACGCTGGTGGAGGTGGATCAAGGGGAGCTGGTGCTTGAGTTCGCCAATCAGCCGCCGGCGGAATTCGCGCGCGGCGAGCGGCCGGAGTACTACGAGGCGTGGGATGACAGCGGCAGCGTGCTCGTGCGCTCGCCGCAATTGGGCGGCAGTGACCTGGAGCGGTTGGACCCGACGGCGGAATCGCCGTTGATTCGGGCGGTTGTGCTGCCGGACGGTCGGCCGGGGCGGATGGTGACGTTGGCGGTGGCGCCGCGGTTGGAAGCGGGGCAGTCCGAGGGGATAACGGCCGCGACGGAAGCGGCTGGTGAGCAAGTGGCCGGCGCGGCGAGTGCGTCGAATCGGACGGTGACGCTCGCGGTGGCGGCGGACACGCTGGACGTGGCGGCGACGATTGCGCGGCTGGGCGCCACGATGGCGATTGCCGCGGCGGTCATCGTGCTCTTTTTGTTGTGGGCGCTCGCGTGGGTGATTCGCCGGGAGCTTGAGCCGCTTGGGGCGCTGGCGAAACAGTTCGATGCGGTGCACGTCGAGGCGCTCGACGCGCGTTTTTCACTGGACGGGGCGCCGGCGGAGTTGGGTCCGGTCGTGGCGCGGGCAAACGAACTGATGCGGCGGCTGGAGCAGGCGTTCGAGCGCGAGCGAACATTTAGCGCTGACGTGGCGCATGAGCTGCGAACGCCGCTCGCCGGATTGCGGGCGACGGCGGAGGTGGCGCTGACCCGCCAGCGAGAAGCGGGGGAGTATCACGAGGCGCTTGAGTCGTGCCTGGCGATGGCGACGAACTTGCAGCGGCTGGTGGAAGCGCTGTTTTCGCTGACGCTGGCGGCGCCCGCGGCCGCGACGGAGCGCAGTTACGTGGACTTGGCGTATCTCATCGGCAACTCGTGGACGCCGTTTGACGAGCGTGCCAGTCAGAAAGGGTTGTCGCTTTCGTTTAAGCTGCCGCACGGGGTGCTGTTGCACACCGAGGCGCCCAAGCTGCGCGTCGTGCTTTCCAATCTCTTCGATAACGCGGTCGAGTACGCGGACGAGGGCGGCCAGATTGCCATTGCGGCGACGTTCGGCGAGGGCGACCTGGTGATTCGCATCGCGAATTCGGGCTGCCGGCTGAGCGACGAGCAGCTTTCGCGCGTGTTCGACCGCTTCTGGCGGGCGGATAAGGCGCGGCATGAACGAACGCATGCCGGGCTCGGGTTGGCGTTGTCGCGGCGGATTGTTCAATCGTTGGGGGGAACCATTGCCGCGGATCGCGAGCAGCAGTGGTTTGCCGTGACGATTGGCTTTCCGCCGGATCAGGTCGAGCTGGCCGACGCCAACGAGGCGGTCGAAGCCGTGGCGCAAAGCGATAGCGCGTGCTAGCAAAAAAAGCCGCGCGATTCTCACGCTCCTCTCATCGTCGGTTTCTTACGATGGCGGCGGTGTGCGGCGGCTGGTCGTCAGATCGCCGGCTATTTCTTTATTGAGGAGGAAAAAATCGATGAGTCTTTCGCGACGGATTTTGTTTTCGTTGATGTTCGCCTTATTGGCCGTGTTCAGCTTTCACTCGGCGAAGGCCATTGCGGCTAAGCCGGCCAGCGGTTCGGGGCAGGCAACTCTGAACGCCGCGCCGGAAAAAGAGGACGATGAAAAGGGCGAAAAGGAAGACGAGGACGAGGACGACGACGACAAGGGCGAGAAGAAGGTGCAGCCGTAGTCGATTGGACTGGCGCCAACGGACGCGGTAGCGCGTGGGGGCCGCCCCAGCTGAGGTGGGGCGGCCCGGCGCGTTTATCGACGGATGTTGGTTGATTGTGCTTAGCGGGCTTTACGGAAGAGAATCATGGTGAGTCATCGAAAACGGGTGCGAGCCTTTACTTTGGTTGAGCTGTTGGTGGTCATTGCGATCATTGGCGTCTTGATCGCGCTGTTGTTGCCGGCGGTGCAGGCGGCGCGCGAGGCCGCGCGGCGCGCTCAGTGCGAGAACAACATGAAGCAGGCGGCGCTCGCGCTGCAGAACTACGAATCGGCGAAGAAGGCGTTTCCGCCATTCTGCGAGCTGCCGCGGAAGACGACGTTTCAGCCGTTTTCGGCACAGGCGCGGCTGCTGCCGTATTTGGAGCAGTCGAGTCTCAGCAAGCTGATTGACTTCGACATCGCGGTGCCGTTTACCCAGCATCCGGAACTGGCGCGGGTGCGGGTGCCGACGTTCATTTGTCCGTCGGAGGAGAACGACCACGAGCGCGATACGCCGACGCTGGTGTACTACCCGCTGAACTATTGTCTGAACGAAGGGACGTGGTTCATTTACGATCCGGCGAGCGACACGGCGGGGGATGGCGCGTTCGCTCCGAATCGCTCGTTCCGGGCCGCGGAGATGTCCGACGGGTTGAGCCGGACGCTGGCGATGTCGGAAGTTCGGGTGTATCAGCCGAATTTGTGGGACGCGGGCAAGCCGGAGACGCTCGGCACGGCGCCGCCCGCGACGCTGGCGGATCTGGCCGCGTATTTCGGCGGGACGTTCGACTTCAACGGGCACACGGAGTGGGTCGAGGGCGATGTCCACGAAACGGGCTTCACGACCACGTTCCAGCCGAACGCCGACGTGCCGTACTCAGACGGGGCGGGGAGCTACAGCATCGACTTCACGTCGATGCGCGATGGGGAATCGACGACGGCGCCGACGTATGCGGCGGTCACCGCGCGGAGTTATCATCCGGGCGTCGTGAACGCGGCGATGCTGGACGGTTCGGTGCGGGCGGTGAGCGATGCAGTTGATCTGCCCGTGTGGCGCGCCGCGGGGACGCGTGCCGGGGATGAAAGCCTTTCGCTTGAATAAGTCGAGTTGTTTTAATTCCTAAGGAACCATCAGCGGAGCTTTTCGATGGCTGAGGCCGCTCGTGTTCGGCAAATGCTGCTGGCAATCGGCGTGCTCATCGTGCTGGTCGGAGGCTACGTTGCCGCGAAGCACTGGATGCAGCCGCCGACGCAGCCGCCGCTGGACGAAGGGCAGATCGCAGCGGAGGCGTTTTTGGCGGCAACGCGGACCGATCCGGGGAAAGCCTGGGATGCGACGACGGCGGAGTTCAAAAGCATCGAAGGGCGGGAGTCGTTCATTCGCCAGGCGAAGGCGGCGCCGATTTTGAAGGAGCCGCTGAAGTTCAACTCGACGCAGACGGTCGAAGTGCAAAAGCATCCGCGGACGGAACTGCTGTATCAATCACCGACGACCGGTAAATCGATTCGGCTATTGATCGGCTACGAGGGCGGGCAGTGGAAGGTGGATCGATTGACGCTGCCGATGGAGGCGGCCGTGAAGAAGTGAACGTTGCTGCGTAGCGGCGGCTTCTAGCCGCCGGGTCGACGGCGACACGCCTAAGATCACGCGGCGGCTGGAAGCCGCCGCGACCGTGGACAAGAGGGACTCTTGTTGCGGGGCTCGGCATTTCGCGGGCGAGTTGCCATTCTTGGCCGTGCGTGGAGTCGCTAAGATCTGTCCTCATTTTTGAGGGACGGAGTTTGCTATGAATCGCAATGTCGGAGTGATCGCGTTTGGCGTGTTGGTCTTTGCTTCTCCCGCGTCGGCCTTGGCAGGACTGCAATCGGCCTTGCAGGCGGCCATGTGGGGCCACCCAACGGCCTTTTACAACTCGGCAACAGGCGATATTTCCTTTTCCGGATTCCACCAATCGTTCGTCCAATCCTATTCCGGATGGACTGAATCGCTTTATACGACGACGCTGCGGGTGGATTTGGACGCCGGATCGCTCTTGGCTGATAACGCGTTACAGCCGCCTGGCGGGCAAGTAACCGTTTTTGGAACGCCGCCCACGGCGATTGAATGGCTTGGAGTCTTCAGCGCGACGACGCCGTTTGACGCTGGAAACGTCGTGCCCGTTGGCACGCCCCTTGGGAACTTGCACTTCAGCCAGACGTTGATAGGATCATCGACCTACGCCGGAAAGCTGGTTGCGGTTCCCGAGCCGTCGGCCATTGTTATCGGCGGCTGCGCGGTTTTGGCGCTCGCGGTTTGCCGGGGACGGCGCGGCAACCTCCAATGGCGCCGTTGCCTTGACAGCCATTGAGTACGGCCAGACGCACTTGCCTCGATTAACTCAAATCGAGCGGCTTGGTGCTGTCGCCGAATCGTTGGGTGGGGACGCCGAGGCGTTCCAGCACGCTGACGTACACGTTGCAAAGCGGGGTGTTCTTTTCGCTCTGGATGTGGCGGCCGGAGCGGATGGCGCCGCCGCCGCGGCCGGCCAGGAGGATCGGCAGGTTGTCGGGGGCGTGGGCGTTGCCGTCGGAGGTGCCGCTGCCCAGGAGCATCATGGAGTTGTCGAGCAGCGTGCCCTCCCCTTCGCGGATGGCCCGCATGCGCTCCAGCAGGTAGACATACTGCTCGACGTGCCAGCGGTTGATCTTGCTGTACTGCTCGATCTTGACCGGGTCGCTTTGATGGTGCGATGCATCGTGGTGGGCCACGGAGACGCCGGGGATGAGCTGCGAGAAGTTCTTGTTCGACACGTCGTTGGCGAACATGAACGTCGCGAGGCGCGTTGAGTCCGTCCAGAAGGCCAGCAGAATCAGGTCGAACATCAGGCGGACGTGCTCCTGATGATTC
The DNA here is from genome assembly GCA_025935855.1 of Pirellulales bacterium. Lineage (GTDB taxonomy): Bacteria > Planctomycetota > Planctomycetia > Pirellulales > Lacipirellulaceae > Lacipirellula. The sequence continues at coordinate 7,334 of JAICUM010000012.1, forward strand.
TCGGGGATGGTGGGCGCCGGCTCTTGCGGATGGTTGGGGGCGGTGCTGGGCTTCCAGGCGCGCGGGTCGGGTTGCGAGTGGAACGCGAGGCGCTGCTCGACGCTGCGGACTGAGTCCATGTACTCGTCGAGCTTGTGCTGATCGTCGCGGCCGAGGCGATTGCGGAGGCTTTTGGCGTCGTCCAGGGCGAGATCGAGCAGGCTCTGGGCGTCGTCGCGCTCTTTGGAATTGTTCAGGGGCAGGCCGCGGCCGTCCTTGGCGCCGAAGAGCCGCTCGTAGGCGAGGCGGGGGTTTATTTCGCGAGCCATCGGCACGCCCGCGGACCGCCAGGAGATGTAGGAACCGTAGAGGCGGGTGAAGCCGACCTGGCTGTCGATGCCGCTGATGACGGGGTCGATGGCCAGCTCCAGCGAGGGGAGCGGCGTCATGCGGCCGATGTGCTGGGCGGCGAGTTGATCGACCGATGCGCCGCCGACGCTGACGTGGCTGCCGGTGGTTTTTTCGACGACGCCGCCGGTGAGGAGGTTGGCCGTCTTGGCGTAGTGGCCGTCGCCCTGGTGGCTGGCGGCTTTGTCGAGGTTCGAGAGGACGAGGACTTCGCTGCGGATTTTCTCGAGCGGGGTGAGGGAGAACGGCAGCTCGAACTTGTCGCCGTCCTGTTCGGGCTTCCAGTTCTTCATCCAGGCGCCGTTGGGGAAGTAGAAGGCGGCGAAGCGGACCGGCGGCTTGGCGAGGCCGGCGGCTTCGGCGGCGCGGAGGGCACGGCCGGCGGGGCGCATGGCGTCGAGCATCGGCAGCGCGAGGGCGGCGCCAGCGCCACGAAGGAAGGTGCGGCGGGGGAGTTGCCAAGTATTCATTGCCATAGCCGGATCTCCAATCAGTCAAAACTGACTTCTTCGATCAGTTTGCAGTGCAATCCGCTATCAATCAAACGCTGATACATGCTCTCAGCTGAATTGCCCAAGACGCAATGCAATATCGACCCGGACGCATCCGCATTGTCTACCACTGTTTCAAAATCAACCGCGTCATGATTGACATGCAAAATATAGGTATTTCCACCTGTCTCGCAACGAAAGTAGTCGCCTCCATAGTTGTCGTTCTCATGCGCTGCGAAAGCCAACGATGCGATTGATTCAACTCGCCGGCGTGCCTCATCAAGCGATATTTGCATGAGATCAATTACTTCTTCCTTCATGTACCATGCATCTCCCGCTAAAGGTCTTCAAGCTTGCTCCGGCGAAACTGCCAGGACTCCCTTTATCCAAATCCTCTTTCTTCATTTCTTAAAGTAGCGGTGCTGAAAGGGGTAGCTCAGGGCGATGTGCTCGATGAGCGCGTGGCTGCGGTAGCCGTTGGCTTCGAGGGCGGCGACGGCCTCTTTCACCACGCAGTCGTCGAACTTGCTGAGGCCGCGGCCGAGGGCGAAGCCGAGCAGCTTGCGGGTGAAGTTGGTGATGAATTCCTGCTTGCGGGTGAGCAGCACCTGCTTCAGCTCGGCGGGGCCGGCGAAGGTTTCGCCGCCGGGCAATTGGCCGCTGGCGTCGACGGGTTGGCCGTTCTGGTGGTGCCGCCAGCGGCCGGTAGCGTCGAAGCCTTCGAGGCCGAAGCCGAGCGGGTCCATGCGGGCGTGGCAGGCGGCGCATTCGGGGTTCGTGCGGTGGATCTCAAGGCGCTGACGGAACGTGAGGCCGTCCTGAATGCGGTCGTCTTTGGGGAGTTGCGGCGTCGTGGGCGGCGGCGGAGGCACGGGCGAGCCGAGAACTTCTTCGAGGATCCATTTGCCACGAAGGACGGGGCTGGTTCGCAGCGGCAGCGAGGTGACGGTGAGCACGGCGCCAAGGCCGGTGACGCCGCCGCGGCGATGGTCCTCGAGCTTGACCTCGCGGAGCTGATCGCCCTCGATCGGCGGCAGGCCGTAGTAGTCGGCCAGGCGCGAGTTGAGCATGGCGTAGTCGCAATCGAGCAGATCGAGCAGGCTGCGATCGTCGCGAAAGATCGACTCGACAAACGCGACGGCTTCGGCGCGCATGTCGGCGGCGAGTTGGGGATCGAACTGCGGGAAGCGGTCGGGATCAGGTTTGACCGTGCCGCCGAGGGCGCCGATGCCCAGCCACTGTGTGGCGTAGCTTTTGGCGAAGCCGTGGGCCTTAGGATCGGCCAACATGCGGCGCACTTGCTGGCGAAGGACTTCGGCGTCGTACAGCTTTTTCTGTTCGGCAAGCGTGAGCAACTCCTGGTCGGGCATGGAGGCCCAGAGGAAGTAGGCCAGCCGCGTGGCGAGCTCAAAGTGGCCGAGCTGATGGACGCCTTCGACTTCCGGGGTCGGTTCGGCGAGAAACAGGAAGTTGGGCGAGATGAGGACCGCTTCCAGCGCCAGTTTGACGGACGCTTCGAATCCGTCGCCGCGCTGGTAGCCGCGGTCGAACATGGTGAGGAGGCGTTCGACTTCTTGTGGCGTGACAGGCCGGCGGAAGGCGCGGCGGGCGAACGCGGCGACGATTTCGCCGGCAGCCTGGCGGGGGGTGAGGTGATCGCTCGGTTCGGCGACGAGGATGTTCTCGCGGGCCTTGGCGACGGCGTCCGGCGAAGCCTCGTCCCTCCGGGCGCTTAGGACGACGTCCAGAACCTCTTTGGCGGCTGCGAGGTATTTTTCCAGGAGGACCGAGGAGGAATACAGCGTGTCGCCTGTGTTATCGAATCCTTCGCCGCCGGAGCCGTCGCTGGGGAAGGCGTCGGCTGGCCTCAGGTCGAGGCCCACGAGATCACGGATCGAGTTGTTGTATTCCTCGCGAGTGAGCCGGCGGCTCATCACGTGGCCGGAGTAGTAACTTTGCGAGCCGTCGGTGGCGAGCTCGTTGCACTGGCCGTCGGCTTTGCGGCTCTTTTCGATCCACTCGAGGATCGGATAGCGCTCGCCGTCTTCCAGACCGGGGGCGCCTTCGGGGGGCATTTCGGCCCGGTTAATCCGCTGATAGACGTTTTCAAAAATGTCTTGAGCTTTGAGGGCCCCGGCTTCATCCTTGAATTTAGACAGGTCGAGGCCGGCTTCGGGCGTGTCGCCGCTATGGCAGGAGTAGCATTTGTGCTCTAAGGCGGGGAGGACTTTTTTCTGGAAGAAGGTTGGCGGGTCCGCGGCGCGCCCGACCTGGGGATAGAGGCATGTCGCCGTCGCGAGTACGGCCATCATGAATAAGCGAAGTCGATCCTGCATCGAGCGAACCTGCGGCGAGGGCGATTAAGCGCAGCATAGCCCGTAGTGCATTCAGTGTCGATCAGCAATTGGCATCCCGTGGTGCAACGCGCTGGAGGCGGGTGTGAATTCAGAAGGCGTGAAATCGTTGGCAGTTACGGCGAATTGCCCGCCTTGCAACTGCGTTTAGAATGGGGTTGTTCGGCACTCATCTTAAGCAATTTTGCATGCAAATTTCTCGCATCGGGCCAATCGCGCTGGAAGAGCCGCTGGGGGGCGCCGCGGATAGCAACGTGCTGCGCGGCGTTCACCTGGAGCGAAACAAGCGGATGGCGGTGAAACTGTTGCCGCGGTGGCTGGTCAACCGGCCGATGGGCGGCGACATGTATGCCGAGGATGTGAAGGCCCTGCAGAAGCTGGTACACCCGAACATTGCCCGCGTGTACGGCGGGGCGATGGACAATGGTCAGCCGTATTTGGCGATGGAGCTGGTGGATGGCGAATCGCTGCGCTCGCTGTTGGACCGGCGGGGACGCATTTCCTGGGAAGCGACGGCGGACATCGCGGAAAAGGTGTGTGAGGCGCTGGAGTTCGCGCATCAGGCCGGCATGGTGCATCAGCGGCTGACGCCCTCGCGGATCATGCTCACTCCCCACGGCGAAGTGAAGGTGCTGGGATTCGACTGCCGCCTGGGAGACAACGACGAGGTGCTGGGACTGCATTCGCCGATGACCGTGGCGCCGTATTTGGCGCCGGAGGCGTTCCGGGGGAAGCAGTCGGCGGCGCAGCCGACCAGCGACATGTTCAGCCTGGGCGTGATCATGTACGAGTGCCTGACGGGCGAGCTGCCCTGGCAGGCGTCGACACCGGCGGAGGTGGTGCAGTCTCGGCGGGAGTGCGAGGCGCCGCGTGTCTCGGCGAAGGTGCTGGAATGCCCGGTGTGGCTGGACGTGCTGGTGGCGAAGCTGCTCCAGACGAAGCGGGGCATTCGCCTGGCGACGGCCGATGTGACGCGGCGAGCGATTGTCGAGGCGAAGCGCAAAGTGACGGAGGGGATGGGGGCCGCCAAGCAGGCCTGGTCGGGCCGCCAGGGAACGCTCACGGTGGACACCGATCGTCGCGAGATCGCGGAGCTGCGAAAGAAGCAAGTGACCCGCGAGCGCGAGGATAGTCCGTTTTACGAGCGTGCGTGGTTCTTGGCGGCCTGCTTGCTCGCGATCGTGGGACTCGCCGTGTGGTTCATGCGGCCCAAAAACGAAGAAGCGCTGTTTGACGCGGCTCGGCCGCTAATGGAATCCAACGACGAGGGCGACTGGCGTAACGCAAAGCGATGGTATCTGGACGAGCTCCTGGAGCGATTTCCCGAGACGAAGCATCGAGAGGAAATCAATGCGCTTTACGACCGAATCGCCGTTAATCATGCCATTGAGGAGGTCAAGAATCTCGATCGGTTTGGTCGGTCCCCGGAGTCTGATGCTCAGCGGCTGTATGCCGAAGGCTGGAAGGCGGAGCGTTTCGACGACCCGGTCACAGCCCTGGAGCGGTATGGCGCAGTTCTTGGCAAGGCGGATGTGAGCGATGTGGATCAGCGCGCGTATGCAACTCTTGCACGGCAGGGAATTGAGCGGATCAAGGCGGCCGAGGCGGCCCAGTCGAAGCTGGAACTGGCGACTCAACTGGTGAAGGACGGGAAAACGGCCCAAGCGAGGAAGTTGCTCAGCGACATCGTGTCGCTGTATGGAGCCGACAAGGATTTGGCCGAAATCGTGGAGCAGGCTCGCGGCAAACTGGCCGAACAGGACGCAGTCCCTGCCCGCTGAACTGACAGTTAAGGCCCAAAGCAGGCGTTGTGAGGGGTTCCGGCGACGGCTATAATCACGAGTTCGCGATTTAGCCATCTTTCCCTGTTTGCCGCTCTCGCCGTTTTGCCGTTCGCCTATGCGGTTCAGTCTGTTGGATCGAATCGTCTCAGTCGAACCGGAGGTCGAGCTGACGGCGGTCAAGAACGTATCGCTCGCGGAAGAGTATCTGGCCGATCACTTTCCCGAGTTTCCCGTTTTGCCGGGCGTGTTTATGCTAGAGGCCGCCAAACAGGCGGCGTGCTGGCTGGTGCGCATTAGCGAGAACTACGCCCACAGCATTGTCGTGCTGCAGGAGGCGCGGTCGGTGAAGTTCACCGACTTCGTCACGCCGGGCAATCAACTACGGATCAAGGTTGAGCAACAGAAGCGAGAGGACGCCCTGATTTCGTTCAAATTCCAAGGGGATGTCGAGGGTCGGGTTTGCGTCACCGGCCGGTTGACGCTGGAGTGCTCGAATCTGGCGGACGCGGATCCGGAATTGGCCTACCTCGATGGGGAAATGATCGTGTATCAGCGGAGCATGCAGCAGCGGCTGATGAGGGGCGTGGCGACGGATCCGGCCGTGGCGTAGTGCCCAATGGAGCTCAAACGGACGATGCCGAGCGCCTGCGGCGCGAACCGTTCAAGCAAACAACTCAAAACAGAACGCCCGCTCACACGATGGATCGAGCGTGGCGGAATCGAAGCAGAAAAACTCGTGGAGGTTTTGCCGTGGCGATGCCCTCGCAAGAAGAGATTTTTGACAAAGTGCGTGAAGCGCTGGTGGATGCTCTGGGCGTTGACGAAGAGGAAGTCACGCCGGAGGCGACGCTGCGCGGCGATCTGGACGCGGAGAGCATCGACTTTCTGGACATCGTGTTCCGGCTGGAGAAGGCGTTCGACATCAAGATCGAGCGCGGCGAGCTGGTGCCGTCCGACGTATTGGAGAATCCTGACTATGCGCAGGAAGGAAAGCTCACGCCGGCGGGCATCGCCCAGTTGAAGCAGCGAATGCCGTTCGCGGATCTCAGCAAGCTAGAGGCGGAGCCGTACATTCAGAACCTGGGCGACCTGTCGGTGCGCGACATGTGCAACTTTGTTGAGTACAAGCTGAAGAAGGCGGCGTGAGGGACGGGACCGTAGGATCGTGGGACAATTGGACCATGTGACCGCGGACGGAAAATCCTACGTTTCTGGTCCTAGAGTCCTATGGTCCCTTCGCCATCTAAGTCGTGAGCTTCCATGCGTTGGTTCTGGATTGATCGATACACCGAGTTCGTGAGCGGGTCGCACGCCACGGCGGTGAAGGGCGTGACGCTGGCGGAGGAGCATCTGCACGATCACGAGACGGGATATCCGATCATGCCCAATTCGCTCGTGATTGAGGGTATTGCTCAGGCCGGCGGTCTTTTGGTAAGCGAGCATTATGGATTTGGCGAGCTGGTGGTGCTGGCCAAGCTTTCCAAGGCGAAGTTTCGCGGCTACGCCCGGCAGGGCGACACCCTGACCTACCGGGTGAAGGCGGACTGGATTCGCAACGACAGCGCCCAAGTGTCCGGCACGGCCCATATCGGCCAGCGGGCGTTTGCCGAGGTGCAGTTGCTGTTTGCCCGGATGGGCGAGGACATGGCCCAGCAGATGGGCGCCCGGCTGTTCAAGCCGAGCGACCTGCGGCATTGGCTGGAGCTGGTGGGGGTTTTCAACGTGGGCGTGAAGCAGGATGGGACCCGGCTGAAGCGGTCGGACTATCCGTTGAATGATGCGCCGGCAGACTCTTCGGCGGCGGCATCCTAGGTTCGCCTCGAAACGAGCGCGCCGGCCGCCTACAATCTGTGTTCAGCGCCTCGGTCCGCGCGTTTTTCGGAGCCGTCAATTCTCCGGTCTCATTGGCGCGGAGAATTTGCTTGAAAAGTTAAACCACCGTCGGGTAGTCACACATGCGACGTCGAGTAGTAGTCACGGGCATCGGCTGCGTCACGCCGTTGGGAACCAGTCCCAAGCAACTGTGGAAGAACTTGCTCGAAGGCAAGAGCGGCGTGGGGCGCACCACGCTGTTCGACGCGAGCAATTTCCCGACGAAGATCTCGGCCGAGGTGCGCGACTGGTCGATTGCCGAGGAGGGCGAAGACGCGGCAACGTGGGCGCCGCGGAGCCGGCATACGCAGTTTGCGGCCGGCGCGGCGAAGCAGGCGGTGCGCGATTCGGGCGTGCTGGAGCGGATCGAGCCGACGCGGTTCGGCGTGTATCTGGGCGCCGGCGAGGGACAGCAGGATTTTTACCGCTTCGCGCGGATGATGACCGCGGCGACGGCGGACGGCGAGTTTTCCTTGAAGAAGTTCGTCGAGTCGGCGGTGAAGGAACTCGATCCGGTGGCCGAGCTGGAGCAGGAGCCGAACATGCCGTCGAGCTATCTGGCGGGTATGTTCAACGCTCAGGGGCCGAACGCGAATTGCCTCACGGCGTGCGCGGCGAGCAGCCAGGCGATCGGGGAGGCGACCGAAATTATCCGTCGCGGCGAGGCGGACGTGATGCTATCGGGCGGCGCGCACAGCATGATTCATCCGTTCGGCGTGACCGGGTTCAATTTGCTGACGGCTTTGAGCGAGCGGAATGAGGAGCCCCAGCGGGCATCACGGCCGTTTGATCTGAATCGCGACGGCTTTGTGCTGGGCGAAGGCGCGGCGATGGTCGTGCTGGAAGAATACGAGCGCGCCAAAGCGCGGGGCGCCAATATTTACGGCGAGATCGCCGGGTATGGAACGACCGCTGACGCCTTCCGCATTACGGATCAACATCCTGAGGGCCGGGGGGCGACGCGTTGCATTCGCATGGCACTGGAGGATGCCCAGGTCAACGACGAGGACATCTGCTACATCAACGCCCACGGCACGAGCACGGCGCTGAACGACAAGATCGAGACGCTGGCGATTCGCAATGCGTTTGGCGCGCAGGCGGCGAAGATTCCGGTGAGCAGCACGAAGAGCATGACCGGACACCTAGTGGCGGCGGCCGGCGCCACGGAGCTGATCGTGTGCCTGATGACGCTGCGGGACAACGTGCTGCCGCCGACGATCAACTATGAAACGCCCGATCCGGCTTGCGACTTGGACTATGTGCCGAACACGGCCCGCGAGCACAAGTGCAAGGCGGTGTTGTCGAACAGCTTTGGATTCGGCGGACAGAACATTACGCTGATTGCTTCGCGAGCGTAAGGCGGCACGAGTTTATCGTCGTTTGCGGATGCGGATGGGAGGATCGCCAGTTTAAGATGGCCGCATGAGTTCGCCCGACCAGTCGCCGAAGGTGGAACGGGGCGTGGCCACGCGCAGCCGCGGGAAGCTGCTGGCGCTGGCCGTGGCGACGGGGTTGGCCCTATTTCTTTGTTACCTGCTCGCCTCGCCGTTTATTCCGGCGATTGTCTGGTCAACGACCGTAGCCGTCGTGACTCGGCCGTATTGCTTATGGCTGGAGCGATGGCTGAAGTCGCGTAACGCCGCGGCGCTGATCTCGGCGGCGACAGTGACCATCGCCGTGCTGACGCCGATCGTGCTAATCGGCTACGTCGCGGTTCAACAATTTGGCAAAGCCGTCGAGGAGATCCAGAGTCCGGAAACGCAGGAAAAGGTGGGACAGTGGCTTGCCCAACATCCGCATTTGGATCGCGTGTGGACGAGTGTTTCGGACAATTTCAACCCAGCAGAAAAGGCGCCTGAGTTGATTGGTCGTTTGCGGCCGGGGGCGGTGGCGGCTGTATCGACGCCGCTCTACATCGGGCTACAGCTGGCGATCACGATTTACATGTTGTTCTTCCTGTATCGGGACAAGGAAGAAGTGCTCGAATCGGTGCGGCATATGCTGCCGCTGACGCACCCTGAGGTGGATCGGCTATTTCGCCGGGTGGACGACGCCTTGCATGCGACGATTTTTGGCACGCTCACGGTCGCAGTGCTTCAGGGCACGTTGGGCGGGCTGATGCTGTGGGTGTTGGGCGTGCCCGGCGCGGCGTTGTGGGGAGTGGTGATGGTGTTCGTGGCAATGATTCCCACGGGTACGTTCACGGTGTGGGGGCCGGCGACCATCTATCTGTTCTTGGAAGGCCACTGGGGACGAGCGCTGATTTTGCTTGGGTGGGGCGGCATCGCGGTGGGGCTGATCGATAACTTCCTGTACCCAGTGCTGGTTGGACAGCGGCTGCGGCTGCACACGGTGGTGACGTTCGTGGCCGTGGTGGGTGGGCTGGCAGCGTTTGGCTTTACCGGGGTGGTCTTAGGACCGGTGGTGGTGACGATCACCGTCTTTTTGATGGAAACGTGGCGGCGGCGGACGGAGCATGGGGCGTCCGCCGAACGAGTGTAAAGGAAGTCGCCGACCGACTGCGCGCGAAAGCAGCCGCCTGACGTGCGTCCGTGCACGATGGCGGCTGCAGCGGCGAGCGTCCTTGCTGCCGCATGTGATCGATTGAAACGGTGTGGCCGGCGGCCGTGCTTCAACTCCCATCTCAATGCGAAGGGAGCGGAAACTACCGGCCGATCGTTTGCGGTTTATCCAGGAGGAAATCGCGCGGGCCGCGGACCGTGTAGTACGGGTAGGCGACTTGCCCAACGGGCGGGCCGGCGTTGAAGGCGGGCGACTCAGGATACGTGCCGGTCGGGCACATGCCGCCGGCGCCGCCACAACCGCCGCAGAAGCCGCGGGCAATGCGTTCAGCGCATTGCTGGCACGGTCCGCAGCCGCCGCCGGAAGGGTCGCACGGGCACTGGTGACAGACCGGGCACACGCCGTCCTGGCAGCCGTCTTTGCACATCATGCGTCCGCCTAAGAGCGGCCGACGCTTGGCCATTTGACAGGGCTCGCCACAGCCCATCCTCGATTGCGCGCAGCCGACTGCCAACAGGCAGACCGCCGCCGCCAATGCGATGCATTGTTTCATCAGAAATCCCCCCTGTGATACCCGAGTCGGCTGAAAACTGAACGTCGATAGCGAATGCCTTCGGAAACTGCGGACAAGCGACGAACTGTTTTCAGACGCGAAAAGTAGAGCAGCGCGACGCCCGAGCTTCGCCCGCGGGAGCGAAGTGAGCGTCGCCGGCGCGGAAGGCGCCTCGGCAACGAGCCGTTGGCTGCACGCGCTAGCGCAGCCAGACGAGCAGGTACGCACAACAGGTATCGGCGGCCTAATTGGGAGAATTTAGCTAAATGGTTGTTCGAGCGCGTTCGTAAGATGTGGAGCGGCGGCTTCCGGCCGCCGACGAATCGCCAGCCAGCCTGCTTTTTCACGGCGGCTGGAAGCCGCCGCTACGGACCACTGCTCTTGGTCGGTCCGAGGGGTTCTGTTACAAACTCCCGCCGTTTGATTTTTGGACCCCTGAAGCCAGCAACGCTAGCACTGAAAGTCACGTCCGGCCCATGCGCAATTTTTATCGCGTTATCGCGCTTGCTTTTCATCACCGTCTGACGGTGGCCGCCACGCTGTTGTGTTCATTTGCCGTCGCCGTGTTGTGGGGCGGCAACATCACCGCAATTTATCCGGTGGTGGACGTGATCATGAACAACAAGAGCATTCCGCAATACCTTGATGACAAACGGGATGCGGCGGAGAAGCGGATCGTCGAAATCGACCACGAGATGGAAACACGGCAGGCCAAACTGGCCGCGACCGCGGATAATCGCGGTCTGAAGGTGGAGATCAGCGGGCTAGAGTACGAACGCTCGCGCAAGGAAAAGGAAGTCGCTTACTACGACCGGTGGTCGCCGCTGGCGCACCAGTACATGCCAACCACCGCGTTTCGCACGCTGGTGATGGTTTGCACGGGCTTGGCGATCGGCACCCTGCTGAAAAGCTTCTTCCGCATCATTGGTTCGTATTTCAGCGGCCGGCTGGGCAATTTGATCACGTTCGAGCTGCGTAAGGAGTTTTATCGCCGTTCGATGCGGCTGGACCTGGCGTCGTTTCGGCAGAACAGTCCCGGCGATTTGATGAATCGGTTCGTCAACGACGTCGGCATCGCGGCGGCTGGCGCCACGAATGTGTTCGGCATGGTGGTGTGCGAGCCGATGAAGATCGTCGTGTGCCTCGCCGGCGCCGCCTGGGTGAGCTGGCAATTGCTGATTTTGACGCTGCTCTCGGCGCCGATTGCCGGGTACGCGATTCACTGGTTGGCGAAGAGCCTGAAGCGGGCGAACCGCAAGGCGATTGAGGAGCTTGGCGGCATTTACGAGCGGCTCGATGAAACCATTAATGGCGTGAAGGTCATCAAGGCCTTTAACCGGGAGGCGCGCGAACGCAGCCGCTTCCACCGCACTTCAAAGCAGTACTACAAGCGATCGATGCGGATCGCGTTGTATGGCGCCTTGGTCAGCCCCGTTACGGAACTGAGCGGCATTGGGATCATCGTGGCGGCAGTGCTGTGCGGCGGCTATCTGGTGCTGAATCAAAAGACGCACCTGTTTGGCATCCGCGTTAGCCAGGAGCCGCTGACGCACGGTTGGTTGACGTTGTTTTACTGCTTTTTGGCCGGAGCGAGCGATCCTGTGCGGCGCATCATGACGATCTTCAACACGTTGCAGCAGGGATCGGCGGCGGCTGACCACTTGTACGAGGTCATGGATCGCGAGTCCACGATCGTCGATCCGGTGAACCCCAAGCAGTTGCCCGAGTTGTTGGGCGTCATCGAGTACAACGACGTGTCGTTCGCCTATCGAGCGGATGAGCCGGTGATCGATCATGTGAATCTAAAGATCAATCCGGGCGAAACGATCGCGTTCATCGGGCCGAACGGCTGTGGCAAGACGACGCTGGTGAACCTACTGCTGCGGTTCTACGACCCGGTGAAGGGTTCGATTATCGTCAGCGGCCTCGATCTGCGCGAGATTCGCCACCGCGACATACGCGAGCGAGTCGGCATCGTGACGCAGGAGACGCTGCTGTTCAATGACAGCGTGCTGGAGAATATTCGGTACGGCCGGCCCGAAGCGACACAGGCTGAGATTGAAGAAGCGGCGAAGCGAGCTCACGCCCACCGGTTCATCACCGAAACGCTCAACTCGGGCTACGACACGTGGGTCGGCCCGAGCGGCAACCGGCTGTCCGGCGGCCAGCGGCAGCGGATTGCCCTGGCGCGGGCCATCCTGCGCGATCCGGACATCCTGATCCTGGATGAGGCTACGAGCCAGATCGACGTCGAAAGCGAGCGGCTCATTCATCAGGTTCTGGAGGAGTTTACCAAAGGGCGCACGGCGATCATCATCACCCATCGGCCCAGCACACTGGAGCTGGCGGACCGGATTGTGGTGATGGATGCCGGCCGCATTCTGGACGTCGGAACGTTCAGCCAACTCGCCGGAAGGTGCGAGCTGTTCCGCCGCTTGGCGCACCTCGAGTACAGTGAGAGCGCCTAGGCGGCAGGCGCTGACTTGGCGACAGACGGGTGTGAGCGTCTACGGATTACTGCAGCTCCGAATCGTCGAGCAAATAGCCGCGATTCGGCGAATCGGAATCCTTTTCGTTCAGCGTCATGAGCGCGCGATAGACTTGGTAGTCGATCGTCTCGCGGAGGAACGTGCACCGGCCGCTGCCGAACGCCACGTTGACGCCGCCGCCATGCTCGCTGGAGGGCTTGGCGTTGATCCAGCGGTCGGTTTCGTTGCAGTGCAACGTGCAATCCACCGCTCGGTACCGGCCGGCGTTCATCACGGTCTTGCACGTTTGGTAGTCGTCGGCAGGCGGACAGATGCAGTGCGGGCCGTTGATGTACGAGCAATTGATTGGCGACTTTTGCCAAACAAACGCCGGTCCCCAAACGCGATCCTGCATTTTTTTGTCGACCACGTCGTGATCAATCGGGTCGAGATTCACGTCATTGGGGCTCGCGGTGAGCCCGTTCCAACCGATGATGTCGTAGTTCATCGAATCGGATCGCTCGCTGAAGGCCAACGTGTGGTCTCGCCCGTCTTTCCAGTGGCCTTCCATGATGGCAGACTTGGGCTGGTAGATTCGATTGATGAAGGCGCCGTTTGCGGGTTTCTGGTTCTTGGCGCTGTCGCCGGAGCCCGCGTTCGCCGCGTAGGAGGTGACGCTTCCGGACCGCACCTTTGTCGAGTCACTAGGACAAAGGTAAGTTTCGACGTATTCGTTGGGCAGCGGCAGTTCGCCGCGGGCGTAGAGGTCGAGAATGGCCGAGCGCTCCATGTCGGGCAGCAGCAGGACGGCCCAGGTGGTCCACCGCTCGCCGGATTGTGAGGAGCGATTTTGCGGCGGCAATTGGTCGAAGAGCGGCAGGTAGTGCCGTAATCGGCCCTCGTAGTGCATGGCCCCCAACGCGAGCTGGCGCTGGTTGCTGAGGCAGGTTGACCGCCTCGCCGTTTCTCGCGCGTGCTGCACGGCTGGCAGCAAGAGGCCGATAAGCGTGCCGATGATGGCAATGACCACCAGCAGTTCGACCAAGGTAAAAGCGCGCACTCTGGCCCGAGACATGGCTCTTCCCCTGTTCCGGGGGAAAGGGCGCCATGGCCGCGCACGGGCTGCCTAGACCCGTGGAAAAGAGCTCGCGGCGCGACGGCGCGCGATTCCCAGATTCTGTTCCGGCAGCCAATATAAGGGTTAGGGCCGAGAAATCAAACTTTTATGGATGGTCGCGGGAAATTTCTTCGCTCGACCGCGGGTTTTTGGACGGCGTATGATGCAGTGAAGGGCCAGAATGTTGCTACATGCCCACGCGGACGTGGGCATGGCACGCAATTCGATTGGCGATTTGAATATTGAGAATGCACGAGCTTCACGTCCAACATGAGCGGCGGTTTGAAACGAACCGCTTCGTGTACCCGGTGCTCAGCCGGCGGTCGCGCGGGCTGTCGCTGGGCGTGAATCTGAATCCGGACAAAGTGTGCAACTTCGACTGCATTTACTGCCAGGTTGACCGCACGCGGCAGAGCGAGACTCGGTTCGTCGAAATCCAGCCGCTGCTCACGGAACTGGATGACATGCTTTCGCTCGTGGCGTCGGGCGAGATTTATGAGACGGCGAAGTTCAAGGCGACGCCGAAGGAGCTGCGGCGGCTGAACGACATGGCCTTCTCCGGCGACGGTGAGCCGACGACGTATCGCAACTTCGATGAGATCATCGAGAAGTGCGCCGAGCTGAAGCGGCGGCACGGGCTCGACGACGTGAAGATGGTGCTCATCACCAATGCCAGCATGTTCCACCGGCCGCACGTCGAGCGCGGACTGCGGATCCTGGATGAGAACAACGGCGAGATTTGGGCGAAGCTGGAAGCGGGGACGGAGGACTATTTCAAGCTGGTGGATCGAACGCCGATTCCATTTCAGCGGATTCTCGACAATATCACGGCGGCGGCGAAGGTGCGGCCGCTGGTGATTCAGTCGCTGTTCATGCGGGTGGCGGGGGAGCCGCCGAGCGAGGCGGAGCTGGCGGCGTTTTGCGATCGGCTGTGCGAGATCACCGCCGCGGGCGGGCGGCTGAAGCTGGTACAGGTGTATACGGTGGCCCGGCGGCCGGCGGAGGAGTTCGTGGCGCCGCTGTCGGACGCGGAAGTCGATGCTATCGTGTCGCTGGTGGAAGGCCGCACGGGGATTCCGGCGGAGGCGTTTTACGGCAGCCAGGGTTAAGCGAGTCTTGCACGTACGGGGTCGGGGGTGTTTTTGGGGGGGTGGGGGGGAACCCGGGACACACGTAGCGGGCGGGCAAGAC